>JBQCFR010000057.1:0-8255 GCA_051958885.1 Tsuneonella sp. | reverse complement strand
CGCCTGGGGTCGCGCCGAGCCCCTCGGTCGAGGCGACGTTGACGATCCGCGCAGCGTCGCTCTCGCGCAGCCACGGCAGCGCGGCGCGGACCATTCGCTGGTGCGCGGTGAGCATGACCGCGAGCGCGCGGTGCCAGATCGCCTCGTAGTCGTCACCGGCATCGAGCGGCGCGAACGACGAGAGGCCGGCGTTGTTCACGAGGATGTCGATCCCGCCGAGCGTCTCGGCAATGCGCGGCACGACTTGCTGGATCGCCTTCGCATCGCCGACATCGAGCGCGAACGGATGCGCATTCGCGCCGGCCTCGCCGGCCACCGCCTCGCACGCAGCCAGGTCGAGGTCGGTCACCGCGACCTTCGCCCCCTCGGCTGCCAGCAGCAGCGCGGTCGCGCGGCCCATTCCGCTCGCCGCGCCGGTGACGATCGCGCACCGGCCGGCAACCGAACGCGAGCGGTTGGGCTCGGCGCTCATCGGAACGGCGGCTCGTTGAACGCGCGCAGCTTGCGGCTGTGCAGGCGCGGCCCCTCCGCCCGCAGGCGGCGGCAGGCGCCGATGCCGATCTGGAGGTGCGCGGCGATCGCTTCCTCGTAGAACTTGTTGGCCTGGCCGGGCAGCTTGATCTCTCCGTGCAGGGGCTTGTCCGAGACGCACAGCAGCGTGCCATAGGGCACGCGAAAGCGATAGCCCTGGCCCGCGATCGTCGCGCTTTCCATGTCGACGCCCACCGCGCGGCTGAGCGACATGCGGCGCGCCGAGCTGGTATAGCGCAGCTCCCAGTTGCGGTCGTCGGTGGTGACGACCGTGCCGGTGCGCATCCGCTGCTTGAGGTCAGCGCCCTCGCTGCCGCTGACTTCCTCCGCCGCGCCGTAGAGCGCCTGCTGGACCTCGGCGATCGCCGGCAGCGGGATCTCGGGCGGCAGAAACGAATCGAGCACGTGATCGTCGCGCAAATAAGCGTGCGCGAGCACGTAATCGCCGATCTTCTGGCTCGGTCGCAACCCGCCGCAGTGACCGATCATCAGCCAAGCCTCGGGGCGCAGCACTGCCAGGTGGTCGGTGATCGTCTTCGCGTTCGATGGGCCGACGCCGATGTTCACCAGCGTGATACCCGAGCGGTCCTCGCCGATCAGGTGATAGGCCGGCATCTGGTGCCGCCGCCACGCGGTGTCCGACAGCTCGTAGCGCGCATTGCTGCGCGGCGACTTGAGCATCAGCCCGCCGGCCCCGGCGAGCGCCGAGCACCCGTTCTGACCAAGCTGCTCGCCGGCCCAGTCAACGAATTCATCGACGTAGCGGTGATAGTTGGTGAAGAGGATGAAGCGCTGGAAGTGCTCGGGGCTGGTGCCGGTGTAGTGTGCGAGGCGCGCGAGCGAGAAGTCCGTGCGCAGTCCGTCGAACAGCGACAGCGGGATGGTGCCGGCGCTGTCGATCTCGATACCGTCGGCGAGCTCGTCGCCGATCAGCGCCAGTTCGGTGGCGGGAAAATGGCGTGCGAGCTCCTGCGGGCTGATGCCGGCCATCTCCGCCCCGGCGTCGCCATCCAGCACGTAGGGAAAGGGGATTTCCTGGCGCGAGGCGCGCACTTCCATCGCCACATCATAATCGCCGGCGATCAGTTCGAGCTGCTCGCGCAGGTAGTCGGCGAAGAGCGCCGGCCGAGTGACCGTGGTCGCATAAGTGCCGGGCGCATTCAGTCGGCCCCACGCGCGGCTGCGGCGATCGACCGGCTCGCCGCCGGCGAACCGCAGGACCAGTTCGGGATAGCCATAGCTGCCGTCGAGACGCTTGCCGGGCGAGGGGAGAGTACCCTTGCGCGCGAATTCGAGGATGTCGCCGCGCAGGCTGTGCACCGCGCGGTCGTATTGTTCAGTGAGTTGCGAGAGTACTGTGTCGACCGATTCCATCGCGGGCCGATAGCGCGCTCGCGTTGCAATTCAAAGGAAAGGGGCGCGGCTCTCGCGAGCCGCGCCCCCTTACGTCTGGCGAGTGCGGAAGCGCTCAGGCGTTGCCGGCTTCGGCGCGCTCCTCGAGCAGTTCCTCGGGGATTTCGCCGGGCATCAGCGTGGGATCGACGGCTTCGGTGAAGCCTTCGGTCTCCGAACGCTCTTCCTCGGCCATCGCGCCGATCACGTCGACGCCCTGGCGCTGAAGCTCGGCCTCGTCATCCGACCGGGCGACGTTAGCCTTCACCGTCACGTGCACCTCGGGGTGCAGCGCGATGGTGACTTCGTGGATGCCCAGCGTCTTGATCGGGTGACCCATGACCACCTGGCGCTTGTCGACCTTCTGGCCCGCGGCCTCGAGCCCCTGCACCACGTCGCGCACGCTGACCGAGCCGTAGAGCTGGCCGGCGTTCGACGAGGAGCGGATCAGCACGATCTCGGTCCCGTCGAGCTTTTCGCCCGCCTTCTCGGCGTGCGTGCGGCGCTCGGCGTTCTCGGTCTCGAGCCGCTCGCGGTTGGCCTCGTAGACCTTGCGGTTGGCGTCGTTGGCGCGCAGCGCCTTCTTCTGCGGCAGCAGGAAGTTGCGTGCGTAGCCGTCCTTGACGGACACGACATCGCCCATGCCGCCGAGGTTCGCGACGCGTTCGAGGAGAATGATATCCATGTCGCTTCTCCTCTTACTTCACGATGTAGGGCAGCAGCCCGATCTGGCGGGCGCGCTTGATCGCGGTGGCGAGTTCGCGCTGCTTCTTGCCGCTGACGGCGGTGATGCGGCTCGGCACGATCTTGCCGCGTTCGGACATGAAGCCCTGCAGCAGGCGCACGTCCTTGTAGTCGATCGGCGGCGCGTTCTTGCCCGAGAACGGGCAGGACTTGCGGCGGCGGAAAAACGGACGGGCCATCAGTCGCGCTCCTCACGGTCGCGACGCGGCTTGCGGTCGCGGTCGCCCTTGCGCATCATCACGCTCGGGCCAGTCTCGTGCTCGTCGACGCGCACGGTCATGTAGCGGATCACGTCTTCGTTGATCCGCGTCTGCCGCTCGAGCTCCTCGACGACGGCGCCGGGGCCTTCGATGTTGAGCAGCACGAAATGCGCCTTGCGGTTGCGGTCGATCTTGTAGGCGAGATTCTTGAGACCCCAGGTCTCGGTCTTGGTCACCTTGCCGTCGTTCGCTTCGACGATCTCGGTGGCCGTCGCGGCCAATGCGTCGACCTGAGCCTGGCTCAGATCCTGGCGCGCGAGAAACACATGCTCGTAGAGAGCCATATCTTGCGTCCTTGGTTGGGCCGATCGCTGGCTTGTCCGTCCGGATGACGGGGCCCCTCCGGCTTTCTTCGGGTTCCGCGAGCGGGGTAGACCCGAACGCGAAGGGCGCGCACATAGCCGTGTCTGCACGAAATGCAAGGCTTGTCGCCGCCGAACCGCGCGGGCAGGGCACGGGTTCGAGCGCGACAACGAAAGGAACACGCATTTGCCCGGCGGACTGGTAGCCCTGCTCGACGATGTCGCCGCGATCGCGCGCATGGCCGCCGCGTCGCTCGACGACGTCGGCGTTGCCGCCACCAAGGCGGCCAGCAAGGCCGCCGGCGTGGTGATCGACGATGCCGCGGTGACGCCGAATTACGTCACCGGTTTCACGCCCGACCGCGAACTGCCGATCATCGCCAAGATTACCCGCGGCAGCCTGTTCAACAAGCTGGTGATCCTGCTGCCCGCGGCGCTGCTGCTCAGCGCGTTCGTGCCGTGGGCGATCACTCCGCTGTTGATGCTGGGCGGGTCGTACCTGTCGTACGAAGGTGCGGAGAAGGTGATCGAGAAGCTCGGCGGCGCAAAGCACGGCGAGACGCTCGAGGATGAGATAGACGACCCGGTCGCGTTCGAGCACGCGCGTGTGGCCGGCGCGGTGCGGACCGATCTGATCCTCTCGGCCGAGATCATGGCGATTACGCTCGCCGCGGTTGCTGCCGAGAGCCTGCTGGCGCGCGCGGCGGTGCTCGCGCTGGTCGGCGTCGCGATGACGGTGCTGGTCTACGGCGCGGTCGGGCTGATCGTGAAGATGGACGACATCGGCCTCCATCTCGCTCGCCGCGGAACGAGGAGCGGCGAGCGGATCGGCTGCGCGCTCGTGCAAGGCATGCCGCACGTGCTCGCCGGGCTGTCGGCGATCGGGACCGTGGCGATGCTGTGGGTCGGCGGGGGCATCGTGCTGCACGGACTGGACACGCTCGGGGTGCCGGGACCGGAGCACATGGCCGAAGCGATGCGCCACGCGGTGGAGGCCGCGACGGGCGCGCTGGGCGGCGTCTTCGGATGGGCGACCTACGCTGCGTGCGCCGCGGCGTTCGGGCTCGTGCTCGGGGCCGTCATCGCGCTACTGCTGCATCAGGTCCACCGCCTGCGCGGGACGCATTAAGGCAGCCGCGCGAGCAGTTTCTGCGCGAACGTCGTCAGCGTGTCGTCGCGCGCGCCCATCACCACCACGCGGTCACCCGGCTGGGCGATTCGGACGATGCAATCACCGATCGCTTCGCGGCTGGCGATGTGGGTGGCTTCGATTCCCTTTCCAGCCCCGGCTTCCCCGATCAGCCGCACGATCCGCTCCGCGCCTTCGTCCCGCTCGACGCTGCCGCCGAAATAGACGGGATCGCTGATCAGCACCCGGTCGCCTGCGCCCAGTTCCCGCGCGAACGTTTCGGCGAGTTCGGCTCCCATCTGGCGCAATGGTCCGTATCCGTGCGGCTGGAAGAACGCGATCACGCGGCCCGGGTGATGCTTGAGCGTGCGCAGCGTGGCGGCGCATTTCTCCGGGTTGTGGCCGAAGTCGTCGATCACGGTGATGCCTGCCGGAGACGTGCCGATTACGTCGAACCGCCGCGCGATCCCGGCGAATGTCGCGAGCGCCGCCGCTGCCTTCGCAACCGTCACTCCCGCGGCATCGGCCCCGGCGATGGCGGCAAGGGCGTTGGACAAGTTGTGCCGGCCGGGCATGTGCAGCCGCACCTCATGCCGGCTCCCGTCACGCCGGTCGCGGATCACCGCGGCGATCGCGGTTGGCTCGTCGCGGAGGGAGCCGGGCTCGACGGTCAGGTCGGCGTCCTGCGCGTCGACGGCGAAGGTAACCACGTGATCGAGACCTTCCGCCAGCGCCGCCGCTTCGGGGTTGTCCCGGTTCACCGCCCGCGTGCCGGAGGCGCGCAGGAAATCGCGAAACAGCGCTCGCAGTTCCTCCATCGACTTGTGATCGAGGCTGACGTTGAGCAGCACTCCCACGCTCGGCCGATAGAGCGCGATCGAGCCGTCGCTCTCGTCGACCTCGCTGACATACGTGTTTCCCTGGCCCACATGCGCGCTGGCGAACGGTGTGTCAGGCGAAACGAAGTTCTTCATTACCGCGCCGTTCATGATCGTCGGATCGGCGCCGGCCTGTTGGAGAATCCAGCCCAGCATCGCAGTGACGGTCGACTTGCCGCTGGTCCCGGCGACCGCGATCCCGCGCGCCGCCGCGTTGAACAGGGCGGCGTTGAGCTCGGCGCGGGTCATCCTCTCGCAGCCGAGCGCGCGCGCGCGGACCATCTCGGGCACCGTGTCCTCGACCGCGGCGGAGGCGACCAGCACCTGATCGGCGGACGTCACCCCGCTGCCATCCTGCGGGAACAGCGTGAAGCCGTGCTGCTCGAGCCAGTCGAACTTGGCCGGCGTGCGGCCCTGGTCGTTGCTGCGGTCCGACCCGGCGACCTGCGCGCCCAGGCCGTGGAGGATCTGCGCCAGCGGCAGCATGCCGGACCCGCCGATGCCGCAGAAGAACCAGGGATGGGCGGTAAGATTGGCGGCGTCGGTCATCGCGGGATGCCTAGGCGGGACCTTTCGAAAAGTGAACCGGCTGATATGAAGCGCGGGATGACCCGCATCGCCCTCTGCGCCCCCGGCAAGCCGCTGCAGCGCGATCGGGCCGCCCGCGTCGAGGCGCTCGCGCGGGCCGAGTTCCCGCAGGTTAACCTCAACTTTCACGAGCAATGCTTTGCCGTCGAGGGCCACTTCGCCGGTGACGACGCTACCCGGCTGGCCGCGTTCCTTGACTGCGCGAACGATCCGGCGATCGACGCGGTGTGGTTCGCGATGGGCGGTTACGGGGCCAACCGCATCGCCGCTGATGCTATCGCTCAATTGGGACCTGCCGCGCGGTCCAAGACCTACATCGGTTACTCCGACACCGGCACGCTGCTCGGCGCGCTCTATCGCAGCGGGATCGGCCGGCCGGTTCACGGCCCGCTCGCCGGCGACATCCGACGCCAGGGCGGAGAACAGGCGGTGAGGCGCGTGCTGCGCTATCTCACCGGCGATTCCGGCGGGCTGGAGCCTTCGCTCGATGAGCGCCCTGCGGTCGCCTTCAACCTGATGACGCTGGCGATGCTCTGCGGGACCGACCTGATGCCCGATCTCACCGGCCATGTGGTGATGGTGGAAGAAGTTGCCGAGCACCTCTAGGCCGTCGACCGCTTGCTCTTCCATGTGACCGAGAACCTCAAGGGCATCGCGGGCCTGCGGCTCGGGCGGGTCAGCGAGGTGCCGGAGAACGACCGTCCGTTCGGATTCGACGAAGAGCAGATCGCGCGCCATTCGTGCAAGCGCGCCGGCATTGCCTACCTCGGCCGCGCCGACATTGGCCACGATGCGGCGAACAAGATTGTCCCGTTCGGCCTTGCGAGCGGTGCCGCGCGCTCATAGGCGCGTGCGCTGAAGGAGAGGTTCGCATGAGAGCTGTCGTTTTTCCCGGGCAGGGGAGCCAGAAGGTCGGCATGGGAGCCGACCTCGCCGGTGCGAGCGCCGCGGCGCGCGAGGTGTTCGAGGAAGTCGATGACGCGCTCGGCCAGAAGCTTTCGGCGATCATGCGCGACGGGCCCGAAGAGCAGCTCACGCTGACGGAGAATGCCCAGCCGGCGATCATGGCCAACGCGATCGCTACCTTGCGCGTGCTCGAGCGCGAAGGGGGCCTTGTCCTGGCGCAGAAGGCGGAGTGCGTCGCGGGCCACAGCCTTGGCGAGTACACCGCGCTGTGCGCCGCGGGTGCGTTCTCGCTCGCCGACACGGCGCGGCTGCTCAAGCTGCGCGGCCAGGCCATGCAGGCCGCGGTGCCGGTCGGCGTGGGCGCGATGTGCGCGCTGCTCGGCGCCGATCTGGAAAAGGCGCAGGCGCTCGCCGATGCCGCGGCGGAGGGGCAGGTGTGCCAAGTCGCCAACGACAACGATCCGACGCAGGTGGTGCTCTCCGGACACCGCGAGGCGATCGAGCGGGCGATCGGACTGGTGAAGGACTTCGGCATCAAGCGCGGCGTGCTGCTGCCGGTCTCCGCGCCGTTTCACTGCGACCTGATGCAGCCGGCGGCCGAGGCGATGGCGGAGGCGCTCGACAGGACCGCGCCCGGCCCGCTCGCGCTGCCGCTCTACGCCAACGTCACCGCGGCGCAGGTGACCGACCCGGGCGAGGAGCGCGAGCTGCTCGTGAAACAGGTCTGCGGACGCGTGCGCTGGCGCGAATCGGTGCTGGCGATGCGTGCAGCGGGGAGCGAGCATTTCGTCGAGCTGGGCGGTAAGGTGCTCGGCCCGATGATCGGACGGATCGACAAGGACGCGCGCGTCACCAGCGTAGTGACGATGGACGATATCGAAGCGCTGGCGAAGGAGATCGGCTGATGTTTTCGCTCGAAGGGATGACCGCGCTCGTCACCGGCGCCAGCGGAGGGATCGGTTCGGCCATCGCCCGCAGCCTTGCGCGGCAGGGGGCGCGGCTTGCGCTGTCGGGGTCCAACTCGGGCAAGCTGCGCGCATTCCGCGAGGAGCTCAACGAGGAGTCGGCGCTCGATCATGTCGAGATCACCTGTGACCTCTCGAATACGCAGCAGGTCGAGGAGCTGGTGCCCGCAACGCTCGACACCTTCGGCAAGCTCGACATCCTGGTGAACAACGCCGGCATCACCCGCGACAACCTGGCGATGCGGATGAAGGACGAGGACTGGGACGCGGTTATCCGCATCAACCTCGAGGCCGCGTTCCGGCTGATGCGTGCCGCGGCCAAGCCGATGATGAAGGCGCGCTTCGGGCGCATCATCTCGATCACCTCCGTAGTGGGCGTTACGGGCAATCCGGGGCAGGCAAACTATGTCGCCTCGAAGGCGGGACTGATCGGCATGACCAAGGCCGTCGCGCAGGAGCTTGCAAGCCGCAACATCACGGTCAACGCGATCGCTCCGGGGTTCATGACTTCCGCGATGACGGATGCACTGAACGAGCAGCAGCGCGCGTCCATCCTTTCG
>JBQCFR010000056.1:0-11696 GCA_051958885.1 Tsuneonella sp. | reverse complement strand
TTCATCAAGCGCAGCGACCTCGGCCGCGACCGCGACGAGCAGCGCCCCGACCGCTTCCAGGTCGGCAGCAAGCTCGACGCGATGGTCACCGGTTTCGACCGCTCGAAGAAGCCCAACTTCTCGATCAAGGCGCGCCAGATCGCCGAAGAGAAGGAAGCCGTCGCGCTGTTCGGCAGCTCGGATTCGGGCGCCTCGCTCGGCGACATCCTCGGCGAAGCGCTGAAGAAGAAGGGCGAGTAACCCAGCCCTGCCAGTCCTTCGAGAAAGTCTCGGCCATTCGGGTTCTGCCTTTGGCAGTGCTTCGCAACCGACCCCCTCAGGACGAACGGATCAGAAGAAATCCCGTTCGTCCTGAGGAGCGAGGACATAGTCCGAGCGTCTCGAAGGACCTCCTTTTCTACTCTCGTCAGCGCGCGTAAGACCCGCTGATGCTCGAAATCCACCAGTTCCCCTGCCTGTCGGACAACTACGGCTACCTCGTCCACGACCCCGCGAGCGAGGAGACCGTGTGCATCGACACGCCCGACGCCGACGCCTACTTGCGCGAGGCCGCCGCGAAGGGCTGGCAGATCACCCAGATCTGGAACACGCACTGGCATCCCGACCACGCTGGCGGGAACGCCGCGATCAAGGCCGCGACCGGCTGCACCGTCGTCGCCCCCGCCGAAGTTTCACGGATCGCCGCGCCTGACCGCGTGGTGAGCGCAGGCGACACCGTGCGGATCGGCGACATCGAAGCGGCGGTGATCGACGTCGGCGGGCACACCAACGGCCACATTGCGTACTATATCGCGGAAGAGGCGCTCGCGTTCGTTGGCGACGCGGTGTTCGCGCTCGGCTGCGGACGCATGTTCGAAGGCGATGCCGAGCAGTTCTGGGCCAGCCTCGGCCGGCTCAAGGCGCTGCCGCCCGCGACGCTGCTTTACTGCGCGCACGAGTACACCCAAGCCAACGCCCGCTTTGCGCTGCACGCCGACCCGGACAATGCCGACCTGCGCGAATACGCGACCGAGATCGACGCGCGCCGTGCTCGGGGAGAACCCACGGTGCCGACGAAACTCGAGCGTGAGCTCGTCACTAACCCGTTCCTCCGCGCCGACGATCCTGCACTGCAGGAGCGCTGGGGCGGCGATGCGCCGGCGGAGACCTTCGCCCGCCTGCGCGCGGCCAAGGACGGGTTCTGAGGCGTGGCGATCCGCGGCTATCACGCGCACGTCTATTTCGATCCGCCCGAGCTTGCCGCGGCGCAGGGCTTCGCGGAGGCGGCCCGGGCAGAATTCGGCTGTCCCGTGGGCCATTTCCACACCGCCCCGGTCGGCCCGCACCCGCGCGGTTCGTGCCAGCTGTCGCTGCGGCCCGAACAATTCGCGCGGTTCGCCACATGGGCCCCGGAAGCGCGCGGAGCGCTCACCGTGTTCGCCCATGGGGTGAGCGGCAACGACCGCGACGACCACACGCGCTACGTCGTGTGGTTCGGGCAGTCGGAACCGCTCGACCTGTCGATCTTCGACTGAGATGAAGGCGCTTCGCGTCAATCGGCTGTCGGACGACCTGTCCGGTGTCGATCTCGCCGACATGCCGATGCCGGCGCGGCGGCCGGGCGAGGTGCTGGTGCGCATCCGCGCCGCTTCACTCAACTACCCCGACCTGCTTATGACCCGCGGGGCTTACCAATTCAAACCCGAACCGCCGTTCATCTCGGGAATGGAGCTCGCCGGCGAAGTCATCGAGGCGGATACGGACAGCGGCTTCGCGGCCGACGACCGCGTGTCGGGCGGCGCCAAGACCGGCGCGTTCGCCGAGTTCGCGAGCGTTCCCGCGGGCTCACTGCGCCGCGTGCCGGAGGGGCTTGACTGGTCCGCCGCAGCTTCGCTCGGCGCGGCTTACAACACGGCTTACACGGGGCTGGTCGAGCTCGGCAGACTTGAGGTGGGTCAGTGGGTGCTGGTCCACGGCGCGAGCGGCGGCGTGGGCCTCGCCGCCTGCGACCTGGCTCGCGCGCTCGGCGCGCGCGTGATGGCGGCGACTCACGATCCGGCCAAGAGCGAGCGAATTCGCGCCGCGGTCTCACCCGATGCCATGATCGTCAACCACGGCCGCATCCGCGAGGAGGTCGCGGAGCGTACCGGCGGCACCTTGTGCGACCTGGTGTTCGATCCGGTCGGCGGCGACGTGTTCGACGAGAGCACGCGCTGCGTCGCCTTCGGAGGCAAGCTGCTGGTGGTCGGCTTCGTCGCCGGGCGCATTCCCGCGATCGCGGTCAACATCCCGCTGATCAAGGGCTTCTCGGTGGTGGGCGTGCGCGCGGGCGAATATGCCCGCCGCTTCCCCGACCGCGGCGGACGCATCGCGGCCGAAGTCGCGCGGCTGGCGGCCGAAGGGCAAATCAATCCCACCGTCGATCGCGTGCTCCCCCTCGAAGGTTGGCGCGAGGCATTCGATGCGATGGCGTCGGGTGAGCTGGTCGGCAAGGTCGTGCTGAAACCCTGACGCGGCACCCCTCAGCCCGGATAAGGGCTGTCCTTGAGCAGCTCCGCCAGATGCGCCGCGTTCGCCGCGACCATCTTGGCGGTTTCGGTGACTTTCTTCGGAGTCTCCGGCAAGTCCTTGAAATCGGTGGAGTGCATCGCCTCGCCGACCCAATAGCACGCGGCGACCGCCGGGATCGTCCAGCCGACGTCGTTCAAGGCTTGGAAGAGCTGCGCGGTGGAGTTGTGCGCCCCGTCTTCGTTGCCGACGATCGCGGCGACCGCGAGCTTCGAGTAGCTCGGCATCCGGCCTTTATCGTCGGTCTCGTCGAGGAACGCGTCCATCCGTTCGAGCACGCGCTTGGCGATCGAGCCGATCTGGCCCATCCAGATGGGCCCGCCGAAGATCAGGATATCGTGCGTGAGGATCTTCTCACGCAGCTTGGGCCAGTCGTCGCCCTCGCCTTCGTCGGAAGTGACGCCGGGCAGCACCTTGTAGTCGGCGATCCGCAGCCGCTCGGCGATCTCGACGCCGGCCTCCTTGAAGTGCTTGCCGAGCACGTCGAGCATCGCGTCGGTCGAGCTCGGCTTGTCGCTGGTCTTCTTGAGGCTGCAGTTGATCTCGATGGCGGTAACGGTCACGCGCTTTCTCCGGCTGGTTCAGCAAGAGAAGCGCGCGAGTCCGCACCAATGTTCCGAGGCGTCAGATGTCGGCGATGATCCGGTCGGCGAGCGCGCGGTCCGCCGCCTCGCCGTGCCTCTGTGCGATCAGCTCCCGCGCGGCGATGGTGGCGGCAGAGGCGGCCTTGGCGCGCAGCTCGGCCACGGCGTCGCGTTCCGCGGTCGCGATTCTGTCGGCGGAGAGCGCCTTGTGACGCTCGATCAGGCTCGCCGCGTCGGCCTTCGCCTTTTCGACGATGTCGGCGGCATCCTTCTCGGCGCGAGTGCGCAGAGCGGCGATGTCCTGCTCGGCAGCGGCAGCCTTGTTGGCGTAATCGTCGCGCAGCGCCTCGGCCTCGCGCCGCAGCTGGGCCGCTTCGTCGAGCTGCTTGCGGATGCCCTCGATCCGGTTGTCGAGGATCTTGGCGACCAGCGCCGGAGCGCGGACGTAGAGCGCGATCGCGAACACCACGATCATCGCCAAGGCGACGTAGGACCCCGCGCTCAGGCCGAACGCGGTGGCTTCGGCGTGTTCGGCGCCGTGGGCGGCAGCAAGGTAATCAAGCACGGCTCAGCGCTCCCGCAACAGCCCGCTGGGCGGCGGCTTCGTCAACCTGCTCGCCCGTGAGCTTGGCAACGATCTGACGCGCCGCCTCGGCGGCAACGCCCTCGATCTCGGCGAGCGCGCCGGCGCGCGCGGTGGCCAGCGCCGCCTCCGCCTGCTCGGCTTGCGCGGCGAGCTGCTTGTCCGCGGCGGCAACCCGCGCCGCGGCATCGGCGGCAGCCGCTTCACGCGCCGCCGCGGCCTTGGCCTGAGCCTCGCCGTGCGCAGTGTTCATCCTGGCGCGCCAGGCTTCCTCGGTCTGGTCCGCTTCCGCGCGCAGCCGTTCGGCCTGCGCGAGGTCGGCGGCGATCTTCGCGTCGCGCTGGTCGACGGTCTCCTCGACCTTGGGGACGATGCCGCGGCCGATGAAGAAGTAGATCGCCCCCAGCACCAGCAGCAGCCAGAACCACTGCGACTGGTAGACGAGCGCAAGTTGCGAAAGCTGTGGCATCGAGGCGAACCTTTACCCGAAAGATCGTTCGGCAGCCCGGCGGCGCGCGGCCGCCGGGCGCGCCGGATCAGCGCGCGTAGAGGATGATCATCGCGACGGCGAACGCCATCAGGCCGAGCAGCTCGGCCGCGGCGAAGCCGATGTAGATCGTGCCGGTCTGGCCGCCGGCGGCCGCCGGGTTGCGCAGCGCACCCTGGAGGAACGAGCCGAACACGAAGCCGACGCCGGCAGCGGCCGCGCCGACGCCGATCGCCGCGATACCGGCACCGATAACCTGAGCAGAAGCGAGATCCATTTTGATAACTCCGTTGAATAGTGTCTTGAAAGATCAGTGAAGATTGACCGCGTCGTTGATGTAGAGCGCGGTCAGGAGAGCGAACACGAAAGCCTGGATCGCGCCGACCAGGAGCTCCAGCGCGCCGACGAACACGACGAACGCGAATGACAGCAGCGAAACCCCGTAGCCGACCGGTCCGCCCGCGTTGAGCCCCTGAACCACGAAGTTGCCGAACACGTCGAGCAGGATGTGGCCGGCGAACATCGCGATGAACGGCCGCAGGCCGAGGCTGAACGGGCGCACCAGAAACGAGATCAGCTCGACCACGAAGATGATCGGCAGCAGCGGCTTGGGCGTCCCGTGCGGCAGGAATAGCGTGAAGAACTTGATCCCGTGCTTCCAGAAGCCGACGCCGAGCACGATCGCGAAGCTGATTACGCTCATCGTTCCCGTGACCGAGAACTGGCTGGTGACGGTGAACGGGTGCGCGCCGGGCACGATGCCGAACGGCATCGCGCCGATCCAGTTGGCGAACAGGATGAACACGAACGCGGTGAACACCCACGGTAGGTACTTGCGCCCTTCGGGGCCGATCGATTGGCGGGTGACGTTGTCGAGGAAGCCGGTGAGCATCTCGACCGCGGACTGCCAGCGGCCTGGGACGAGCTGACGCTTCATCCCGCCCCACATGAACAGCAGGATCGCGGCGAACACGATCAGCATCCACAGCGCCGAGTTGGTGAACTGGAACGGGCTGGCGGCCAGTTGATCGCTGCCGATCGGCGCGATCATGAACTGGTGCATCGGGTCGATCTTGGCTTCAGCGGCCACGGTCGGCGTTCCTTAAACTCAGCGGTTCTTGTTCATGCGGACGACGTGCAGCATCGCCCCGGCGAAGGAGAGGAACATCAGCCCGATGGTGAACCACGGCAATGTGCGCCCGTGGAACACGACGTTGTCGACCAGCAGGCCGATGATGATCCCGCCCAGCGGATAACCCAGCATGGTCGAGGCGATCTGGACCCCCGCGCTACGCCCGTCGCGCAGCGGCGCATGCTCCTTGGCGATCCGCTCGTCTTCCGTGTGGCGCGCGGACGCGATCCGCTGCTCGAGCGAATCGAGCTTCGGATCTTCGCCGATCTCGGGTCCGATAGGTGCGTTTTCGGGTTCGTCGGCCACGAAGGAGCTTCGCCTCGAATGCTTGCAAAAGGTAGGCGGCCAAGGCGAACCCGGCCGCGGACGCGCCGCCCTTACGGAGGCCCCGCGCACGAGTCAACCGCCGTGCCGCAGTGCAAAAAAGAGCGGCCGCGGCGCGCCTTGGGCGCCGCGGCCGCTCTCCTCAGGAAGCGGGATTCAAGCCGGGCAGCGGCTGTCGCGCTGCGGCGCGGCGCTGGTGCGGGTCTGCCAGCTGCCGTCGGGCGCCTGGTACTTTTCCCCCGGCGCGGTGCGGGCGATCGCGAGGCACCCTGCGGTGAGCGCGTATTCCTCGAGCGTCGCGTTGGCGGCCTGGGCCTTCGCGGCATAGACCGCGCGGCGCTTGATGTTGATGTCGTTGACGATGCGCTGCAGATCGGGCGTGCTCGCGCCGACCACGCCGAGGTAGCCGTCCATCTTCTCGCCGACCTTGCCGCTCGAGCGCGCGGCGTCGTACGCCGGGTCGCGCTGCGCGTAGGCCGCGGTGCCGACGAGCATTCCCGCGGCGGCCGCGGCGAACGCGATGTTCTTCAGGAGCCTGGTCATCAAAAGATATCCTTGTTCTGTTCGATCGTGTTGCCCGCGTCTGCCGCGAGCCGGTAGATCACTTCCTGCTTGATGTTGATGTTGAGCTCGATCACTATCGGCTTGTCGGGCGCGTTTACCGAAACGCAGCCCCCCGCCGCCGCAGTGCTCGCCAGCAACACCGGCACCAACCACTTGCGCACCTTGTACCAGAACGAAGCTTTCGCCTGCATGAGCGAAGGTGTGGCAAGCCCGCGCCCCCCCGCCCTGTCTGCTCGGGTTAATTCGCTGCGGATCATGGCGTCTTCTCGCTTTCCTGGGTCTGAATCGGCGGTTTGTCGGGAACGATGTCATCAGGCTTGATCGCCGGCGGAGCGGGGTTGACGACCGTCTTCAGCCGCTTGCCGTCGCTCGTCAGCAACCCGAGCTCGCGTGGGTCGCGCACCGAGGCCGGGTCGTACATCGCCTTCAACGAGGTGATGAGCTGATAGAACGGCGCCTTGATATTGATGTTGAAGCGGATCGGCAGGTTCTCGAACCGCTTGGTGAGGAAGTTGCGCTTCGCCCCCGCGCCCTGCTTCACCCCGTCGAAGCTGACGCGGGTGACGATCTCGCCGGTGAGATTGCCGTCCATCGCGACGTGCATCTTCTGGAAATCGAGCGACTTCAGCGCGTCGAACGCGAAGTTCGCGATCGCGCCCATGTTCTTGTAGCTGAGCGCGCCGACGTAGGAGATGTTGCCCCCCGGCGGCCGCGCGTCGAGCACGCCGCCTTCGATGCGCCCCGTTCCGCTGGCGTCGAACACGATCGGGATCGTGCCGTCGAACGTGCCGGTGGCGGACAGGTTCGCCAGGTCCATGCGCTGGACGAACTCCGCCGCCTTCAGCCCCACGATATCGAACACGTAGCGGCGTTCCTCGCTGACCCCGAAGTTCAGATCGACCTTCCGCAAGCTGAGCGTGCCGCCCATGAACGGCCAGGTGGCGCCTTCGACCGCGAGCAGCTTGCCGTTCCTGAGCGAGAAGGTGATCTCGCCGTCGGTCACCTCGCTGCCGGGGTTGATCGAGGCGACGTGGATCTTCTGGTTCGGCGCCGTGGTGAGGTTGATGAGATCGCTGAACTCGATGGTGCCGGAGGCGCCCTTCACCGGTCCGAACGCGGCGGCGAAGTCGAGATTGTCGCTCGAGAAGCGTCCGGTGCTGGTCACGCCCTTCTCGGTCCACTCGATGTGACCATTGCCAGTGATCACCCCGTTGGCGTTGGCGATGACGCCGAGCAGCATCGGCGAGAGTTGGTCGGGCTGGAGCTGCTTGTCGAACTGCAGCCCGGGCACGGCGAGGTCGGCATGGCCGCGCCCGCTGGCGAGGTTGTGCATGACGTCGACCTGGGCGACCACCCTGTCCGTCCTGGGCTCGCGCAGCAGCGCGTTCGCGCGGACCACGTTGTCGGCCAGGGTCAGCGTACCATCGCGCGCGGCGAGCGGCTCGAACCGGCCCGGCTCGGTGCGATCGACCAGGCGGAACACGCCACCCGCCACCCCTAGCTTGCCGCCGGCGTAGCGCCAGGTGCCGCTCGCATCCATCAGGTTGAGCGGCACCGCGAACAGGCGAATGTCGGCGCCGCCGAACTTGCCCGCGATCTCGCGCCCGAACGTCGCATCGAGGTTCGAGATGGTCAACCGGCTGGCGGTGGCAGCGGGACCGAGCACGACCTCGACGTGCTTCGCGCTCATCGCCCCGGGATAGGCGAACCCGACAGCGCCGGTGCGCAGGCGGACGGGGGTGGAGGCGAGCCGTCCCGCGAGGTCGAGCGACGGCGCGCCCGCCGCGATCCGCAGGCCGCGCGCATCCTGCTCAACGATCGCGCGGCCGGGCGCGGGACACAGGTTCAGCCCGCGCTTCTCCAGCGTCAGGCTGGCGATGGCGAGCCGGTCGAAGCCAACGGCGATGCACTTGTGCCACAGCGACAGCCGGCTGCCGGTCCACGCGCCCTCCACCGGCAGCACGAGCCCTTGCGCCGAGCCGCCGGGCAGCGCCCCGCTGGCGCGGATGCGGCCGGCGAACCCGATCGTGCCGCCGTGCGGTTGCGCGAGCACTAGCTCGGGGATCTCGAGCGAGGAAGCGCCCGCGCGGTATTCGGCCATGCGCATCCGCAGCACCGCGCCGCCGCCGGCGCTGCGCTCCATCCGCCCGGCGATGCGCGGCAGCCCTTCCCCGCCTGTGGCGATGTTGCCGGCGAGCCGCGGCGGCCCCGCGCCCGCCGAGGTCATCGAGAAGCGCGAGACGGCAAGCAGCGTGGCGCCGCTGCCGCCGCGCAGGTTCGCCTGCGGGATGATGGCGGTCAGCGCGCTGCCTGTCTTGCGCAAGGTCAGCGTCGCGGACAGCTGGCTGGCCTTGCTCTCGCGTGCAAGCGCGGTGCGGATGCGTCTGATGATCGGCGCCAGCAGAGTGCCGTCGGTGGCGCGCACATACCCGGCGAGCGCGCGGTCGAGCCCGTCACCCGTTCGAACCCCGTTCGCTTCGATGTCGCTCTGCAGCTCGAGGTGCTGCAAGCTGTCGGTGCCGCGCAGCGAGCCTTCGGCGGTGAGCAGCGCCGCCTGCGCCGGGCTCGCCGCGATCCCGCGGGCCGCCAGCGAGTAGCGCGCATTGAGCTTCCTGTCGCGCCAGGTGGCGGTCAGCGACCCGTTGACACCGTTGGCGTACGTCGCGCCGTAGGAGAGCGCGCCGGTCTGCAGCCGGCCCTGCCCGTCGAAGCCGGCGAAGTCCTTGTCCGCCTTCGCGTCGAGCGCGATCGCCGCGTCGCGCAGCGCCAGCCCGCTGGCGGGGCAGGCGAGCCGCGCGAGCCGCAGCGGGCCGACGAGGCGCGGCTTGCCGCCGGCGGTGGTGAGCTTGCCGTAGAGGCTCGCCTTGTCCGCCGCGCAGCCGCCGCCAGCGAGCTGCGGCGCGGCCACCGCCATGATCCCGGCGAACCCGATGTCGAGCCGCCCTGCGCCGTCCGCTTTCACCCCCACCGGACCATAGTCGGTTTCGAGCAGCGCGCGCCCGTCGATCAGCCGCAGGTCGAGCTTGGGCAACCCGGGAGGAGTAGTGGTCTTGCGGAACAGCACCTTGTCGAGGCTGCCGAAGCTCAGCGCACCGCCGCGATAGCTGCCGTGGAGCCGCGGGCGGGTCACCGTCACGCGCCCGATCGCCGGGTAGCCGAGGCGATAGCGGATGCGCACCTCGGCGCGCTCGACGGTGAGGTCCGGCCGCCGGGGATCGCCGACGACGATGTCGGTCAGGACCTGCTTTTCCGGCCCGATGCTGGCGATCTTGTAAGTCGCCGGGATGCCGTAGGCCTTGAGCTGGCCCGCGATCACGTTGCCGGCGATCCGCTCGCGGGAGAACCACGCGGCGGCGAGCGCGGCGACGACCAGCGCGAGTACGATCAGCAGCGCGATGCGCCAGCGGCGGCGGCGCGGGCGCGCGGAGGCGATCACGACATCGTCCGCCGCGCCGCGTTCCTCGACCTCCGGATCGCTGTCAGCCTGCGCCATCAACCCCCTGCACTTGCGCGCACCCTGCCTGAAAGGCAATGCGGGCGTAACGCTCGTCGCGGGGATTAGGTTGCCGGAAACTGAACCAAAATCAGCTTTGGCGCCTCCATCGCACGATGGCGCGGGGCACCGCGAGCGGCTGCGCAAGCGGCTGCTGACCGGCGGGGCGGAGGCGCTCGCCGACTACGAAGTGCTCGAATACCTGCTGTTCGCCGCCAACCCGCGCGGCGACACCAAGCCGCTCGCCAAGGCGCTGATCGCGCGCTTCGGCTCCTTGAGCGCGGTGCTCAACGCCGAGCCGGGCGCGCTGCGCCAGGTCAAGGGCCTCGGCGAAGCGGGCGCCGGCGCGCTCAAGGCGGTGGCGCTCGCGGCGCGGCGGATGGCGCGCGGCGAAGTGGCGCAGAAGCCGGTGCTCGGCAGCTGGCAGGCGCTGCTCGACTACCTGACGATCGACATGGCGCACCTCACGATCGAGCGCGTGCGCGTGCTCTACCTCGACACGCGCAACCGGCTGATCATGGACCATCATGTCGGCGACGGCTCGATCGACGAGGCGGCGATCCACCCGCGCGAGGTGGTGCGCAAGGCGCTCGACCTCGGCGCGAGCGCGATGATCCTCGTCCACAACCACCCGAGCGGCAACCCCGAGCCGAGCCGCGCCGACATCGCCATCACCACCCGCATCGCCGAGGCCGCGCGGCTGCTCGGCATCGTCGTCCACGACCACGTCATCATCGGCCGCGAGGGGCACGTCAGCCTGAAGGCGAAGGGGCTGATCTGATGCTTCTCGCGCCTCCGTGTCTCCGCGTGAACCACAACCCATGTGCGTAGCCGCGATCGCCTGGCTGGCGCATCCGCGCTGGCGTCTGGTCGCGATCGGCAATCGCGATGAATTCCACGAACGGCCAACCGCGCCTTTGGCGGAATGGGACGATGGTTCGGGCATCATCGCCGGGCGTGACCTGCGCGCCGGCGGGACCTGGCTCGGCGTCACCGCCGCCGGGCGCTTCGCGCTGGTGACGAACTTTCGCGTGCCGGGCTATCCCAAGCCCGGCCTGGCCTCGCGCGGGGGGCTGGTCACCGGCTGGCTGGCAGGAGCCCCGGAGCCCGACATCGCGGCGATGAACCCGTTCAACCTGTGCCTGGCCGACGCGGACCGGGCGCAGGTGCTGAGCAACCATCCTCGGCGCGAACTGCACGAGCTCACCCCGGGGGTCCACGGGCTGTCCAACGGCGCCTTCCACCGCCCCTGGCCCAAGACGCGCCAGCTTGGTGCCGCGCTCGCCGCATGGCTCGAAGGAGAAGCCAAGGACCCCGAGGCGCTGTTCGCGGCCCTGCGCGCCGACACGCCCCAGGCCCCCAAGAGCTCCGACGAAGAGGGGCCTGAAGCGGTCTATTCGCCGGTCTTCATCAACGACCCCGTCTATGGGACGCGCTGTTCCACCGTCGTGCTGATCCGACGCGACGGCGCGGGGCGGATCGAGGAACGCTCGTTCGATGCGGCCGGCGGGGAATGCGGCCGACAGGCGGTCACCTGGCCAAGATAGGTTATGACCGCGACGTGGCGGTGACCTGCAGGACGACACGCGGGTGCTTCCCAATTCGGCCCGCGCATGAGCGCCGCCCTTGCCTTCCGCGCTCCCTCCCCCTAGCGGCCCCCGGTATTGCCAGCGCCATTCAACCATACCGGAGTCGAACCATGGTCCCCCGCTACGCCCGCCCCGCGATGACCGCCATCTGGGAGCCCGAAGCGCGCTATCGCATCTGGTTCGAGATCGAGGCCCACGCCACCCAGAAGCTCGGCGAGCTCGGCGTCGTGCCCGAAAGCGGCGCCAAGGCGCTGTGGGACTGGTGGGCGACCAATCCGACCATCGACGTCGCCGCGATCGACGCGATCGAGGCCGTGACCAAGCACGACGTCATCGCCTTCCTGACCTGGGTCGCGGGGAATGTCGGCGAAGAAGCCCGCTTCATGCACCAGG
>JBQCFR010000055.1:0-3937 GCA_051958885.1 Tsuneonella sp. | reverse complement strand
CGAGAGCGCCGCGCGGCCGACGGGGCTGGTCGTGCCCGAGATCGGCAGCACGATCGCCGTCGACGACAGCGCGAGCGCGAAGCCGAGCCCGATCGCGCCGGTCCAGTACTGCCCGAGCATCGTCAGGATGCCCGTCAGCAGCGCGCCGATCAGCAGCAGTTCGAGCGCGCCGAGCCCGAACACCAGCCGGCGCATCGTCCACAGCCGCTTGAACGACAGCTCGAGCCCGATGGTGAACAGCAGCAGGATGATGCCGAATTCGGCGAACGGGCCGAGTGCTTCCGGGTTGGTGATCGTCAGGTGCTCGAGCCAAGGGAGCTGCGGCACGAACTTGCCGAGCCCGAACGGCCCTACCGCCACGCCGATCAGGATGAATCCGATCACCGGCGTGATGCGGAAGCGGTGGAACACCGGGATCACGATCCCCGCCGCGCCGAGGATCACCAGCGCGTCGGACAGCATCGGCGTGTGGGCCAGCCCTTCGCTCACGCGGCCGCCGCTGTCACGGTGAAGTGGGGTGTTTTTTGAAAACGGCCAGCGCCGTCTGTCATCCGTAAATCGGCGAAAACACGTGTCGACATTGTCACCTTTCGGTTCGGGGCAAAGGGAGCCGGCTGGGTACGGTTGGTGGAGCGCATCGCCGGCGAGGCTAGCGAAAGCGGCGCGTGTAGGAAAACCCAATGTCACGCGCACGGCACATGCGCTAAACGGTTGCACGATGGACGAGCCCGATGTGATCGTCGTCGGCGGCGGACCGGCCGGGATGATGACCGGCTTCCTGCTCGCGCGCGCGGGCGTGCCGGTGCTGGTGCTGGAGAAGCACGCCGACTTCTTCCGCGATTTCCGCGGCGACCCCGTGCATCCCTCGACACTGGAGATCCTGGACGAGCTCGGCCTGCTCGCGCGCTTCCTGCAGCGACCGCACAACAGGATCGAGAGCGCGGAGATCTGGTACAACGAGCGCAAGCTCACGATCGGCGATCTCACCCACCTCCACATGCCGGCGCCGTACATCGCGATGAGGCCGCAGTGGGAGTTCCTCGACTTCCTGCGCGACGAGGCGCGCACGTTTCCCGCCTTCGCGCTGCGGATGGAGGCGGAGGTCGATGCGTTCGTCGAGGAGGGCGGCCGCACCGCCGGGGTGCGCCTGCGCGGCGGCGAGGCGCTGCGCGCCCGGCGGCTGGTGATCGCCTGCGACGGGCGCGATTCGATCGTGCGGCGAATCCTTCCGCTCGAAACGCTCGGCGCTCCGATCGACGTGTTCTGGTTCGCCGTGCCCAAGCGCGCGGTGGGCACCGCGCTGCGCGGCACCGTGCGCGGCGACAAGCTGATCGTGATGATCGACCGCGGCGACTACTGGCAGTGCGCCTACGTGATCGCCAAGGGCCGCGCCGAGGAGCTGCGCGCGCGCGGCATCGAGGCGTTCCGCGCCGATGTCCATGCCGCCGCGCCCGACGTCCCGGACCTCGAGGCGGCGCTGCCCGACTGGGACAAGGTCAGGCTGCTGTCGGTCTCGCTCGACCGGCTGACGCAGTGGTCGCGCCCCGGGCTGCTGGCGATCGGCGATGCGGCGCACGCGATGAGCCCCGTCGGCGGGATCGGCATCAATCTCGCGATCCAGGACGCGGTGGCGACCGCCAACCTGCTGGCGAACGCTTTGGCGCGCGGACAGAATGTCGATTCGCTGCTCCCGCTGGTGCAGAAACGCCGATTATGGCCGACGCGGGTGATCCAGGGCCTCCAGCGCGCGGCGCACGAGCGCATCCTCCAGCCGCTGATCGCCGGCGGAGCGGGCCCGACCGCCGAACCCCCGCCGCTGCTGCGCCTGCTCGACCGCTATCCCCTCCTGCGCCGCATCCCCGGCCACTTCATCGGCCACGGCGTCCGGCAGGAGCACGTGAGGTCGCCTGCGGCGCTGCTGAGGTAAGTGCAGCGACTGGGCGCGCCTCTGAGATGGATTGCTTCGCTGCGCTCGCAATGACGAGGATGGGAGTCAAATCACCTTCGTCATTGCGAGGAGCCGCAGGCGACGCGGCAATCCATCTCCTAGGGGGTGAGCTCGAAATACAGGTCGCGCCAGTCCGGATTGGCGGCCTCGATCAGGAGGACCTTCTTCTTGCGCGATCCGGCCTTGATCTGCTTTTCGCGCAAGATCGCCTGCTCCATCGTCGAATGCAGCTCGAACCAGACGAGCGTCTTGCAACCGTATCGCTTCGTGAACCCGTCCGCCGCCCCTTCGCGATGCTGCCACAGGCGCTTGACGAGGTCTGACGTCACGCCAGCGTAGAGCGTCCCATGCTTGCGGTTCGCCATGAGGTAGACCGCCGGTTGGAAATTCGGATGCATCGGAGATGGATGGCTTCGCTGCGCTCGCAATGCCGAGGGAGGGGAATTAAACCACCACTTTCGTCATTGCGAGGACCGCAGGCCCGCGGCAATCCATCTCCGCCGCGATTGATCGCTTACTGCGAAGAAGCGGGTGCGCCGGCTCACACCCAGCCGGCCATTTCCTTCTCGAGCCCCTGGACGATCGCCTCGAAGAATTGCTCGGTGGTCATCCACGCCTGTTCGGGGCCGATCAGCAGCGCGAGGTCCTTGGTCATCTTGCCGCTCTCGACGGTCTGGATGCAGACTTTCTCCAGCGCCTCGGCGAAGCGCACCACGTCGGGGGTGTCGTCGAACTTGCCGCGGTACATCAGGCCGCGGGTCCAGGCGAAGATGCTGGCGATCGGGTTGGTGCTGGTCGCCTTGCCCTGCTGGTGCTGGCGGTAGTGTCGGGTGACGGTGCCGTGCGCGGCCTCGGCTTCCACCGTCTTGCCGTCGGGCGTCATCAGCACCGAAGTCATCAGGCCGAGCGAGCCGAAGCCCTGCGCCACGGTGTCGGACTGCACGTCGCCGTCGTAGTTCTTGCACGCCCACACGAACTTGCCCGACCACTTGAGCGCGGATGCGACCATGTCGTCGATCAGGCGGTGCTCGTAGGTGATGCCCTTCTCGGCGAACTTTTCCTTGAAGCCTTCGGTGTCGAACACCTCCTGGAACAGGTCCTTGAAGCGGCCGTCGTAGGCCTTGAGGATCGTGTTCTTGGTGCTGAGGTACACCGGCCAGCCGAGCCCGAGGCCGTAGTTGAAGCTGGCGCGGGCGAAGTCGCGGATCGAATCGTCGAGGTTGTACATCGCCATCGCGACGCCCGAGCTTTCGAACTTGAACACCTCGAGGTCGATCGTCTGGCCGTCGTCGCCGTCGAACACCAGCCGCAGCGTGCCGGGGCCGGGGATCAGCGTGTCGGTGGCGCGGTACTGGTCGCCGAAGGCGTGGCGGCCGACGACGATCGGGTCGGTCCAGCCGGGCACCAGCCGCGGCACGTTGTCGATCACGATCGGCTCGCGGAAGATCGTGCCGCCGAGGATGTTGCGGATGGTGCCGTTGGGGCTCTTCCACATCTTCTTGAGGTGAAACTCCTCGACCCGCGCCTCGTCGGGCGTGATCGTCGCGCACTTCACGCCGACGCCGTGCTCCTTGATCGCGTTGGCCGCGTCGACGGTGATCTGGTCACCGGTCTCGTCGCGCTTCTCGACCGACAGGTCGTAGTACTTCAGGTCGACGTCGAGATAGGGCCGGATCAGACGTTCGCGAATCCATTCCCAGATGATCCGGGTCATCTCGTCGCCGTCGAGTTCGACGACCGGGTTCTTCACCTTGATCTTGGCCATGGGGTTCCTGTGCTGTCTCGTATGGGAAGGCTGGCGCGCGCTTTAGCAGCTAGGCGGCACCGCGCAAGGAAGGTGGTCCTGACGTGCAAAAGGCGCCGCTTCCACGGCGCCTTTTAAAGGATGGTGGGCGTAGCAAGGATTGAACTTGCGACCCCTACGATGTCAACACAAGCCGGTCGCTCCAAAAGCGCAGAAAACCGCCATTCCGATCGGAACGCGAGGCG
>JBQCFR010000054.1:0-10955 GCA_051958885.1 Tsuneonella sp. | reverse complement strand
GACGAGAGCAAATGTGGCTCGCCCGTTCGCAGCCTGCGCTCGAAGCGCAACGTACACTAGCAGGGGAATCAAGCTCGCCAGGAAGATCGCGTTGTGATTGCGATTGGCGAACAATCCCACGGCATTGCCCGGATTGGTAATGCGGTAGAGGTACAGCGGGCCGTCCTCCGGCCCAATCACTTGCGCGAGGCCCAGTAGCGCAGTCGCCACACCGAACGCCAGGATGGGCCACAGCAACCGGTCCCCTTGCCGCCGCGCCTGGATGGCGACCAGCAGAAAGGCGGCGAACGGAACGAACAAGGCGAACAGCGTATTCCAGGTGCGGCCCGGCGCCAGTGTCAGGGGTCGCCAGATGGCGCTCATTCCCGTGTCGCGCGAGATGTCCGCGACAAGTTCTCGCCCGGGCAAGGCAGTCCACACCGCGGGCGGTAGCGGCACGAGTTGAAGAGCGGCGAGCGCCATCATCGCGACGACGACCAGTGCCGGAATGCCCATCCGCGCGAACTGCGTCGGCGACAAGGCGACGAGCGCGTAACCGGCGAACAGGATGGCCAACGGGCGCAGCAGAATCAAAGAATAGATGTCCGCGCGTGCGCCGCCGCCGAACAGGAAGGCGCATGCCAGGAGAGTGTAAAGGGCGGTCAAGCGGACCGCTGGCGCGTAGAGCAGATCACCCAAAGATGCTCGCGTTCGGCGGCGCGAGCGGGCGGAAAAGGAAGCTGGCATCCTCGAATTTTCTTCTGAATGAGATCGAACAGGTCAGGACGCGGCGCGAATTTCGTCGTTGTCGCGTCGATGCACAAACTCCGGCACGAGTTCATGCAGCAAGTGGATCGCGGAATCCTCGCTATAGCAATGCCGAAGGCGGCCTAGCAGTGAGGACAGCCTGGACCAAGGCATGAAGTCCTCGTGCGCCATCATGATCCGCGGATGCTTCGTCTTCTGCGGATTTTCGCCGATCAGCAGCTCTTCGAACAGCTTCTCGCCCGGCCGAAGGCCCACCTCGACGATGGCGATGTCGCCGTCCGGGTTCTTCGCGTCGCGGACCGCAAGACCCGAAAGCTGGATCATCGTGCGTGCAAGGTCGGCGATTTTCACAGGCCGGCCCATGTCGAGCACGAACACCTCGCCGCCGCGCGCCAGTCCGCCGGCTTGAATTACCAGGTTTGCCGCTTCAGGGATGGTCATGAAGAACCGGGTGACACGGTGGTCCGTCAACGTGATCGGGCCGCCCGCCTCGATCTGGCGGCGGAATAGCGGCACAACCGATCCGCTGGAGCCGAGCACGTTGCCGAAGCGCACCATCGAAAAGCGCGTGCCCGTCGCGTGCGCCGCAAAGCTTTGCAGCACCTGCTCGGCGGCGCGCTTGCTCGCGCCCATTACGTTCGTCGGCCGCACGGCCTTGTCGGTGCTGATCAGGATGAAGTCGGCGATGCCCGCGTTGTGAGCTGCCTGCACGGTTTCAAAGGTTCCGAGCACGTTGTTGCGAACACCCTCGAGCGGATTTGCTTCGACAAGCGGCACGTGTTTGTACGCGGCGGCGTGGAATGCAGTCTCGGGCCGGTGCGCCTTGAACGTCGCGGCCAGGCGCTCTGCGTTAGTCACCGAGCCGAGCACCGCCACCAATTCCATCGAACGGCCGCTCGCCGCGAGCGCTGCGCGCAGCTCGTGTTCGATCGAATAGAGCGCATATTCGCTTATGTCGAACAACACGAGCTTGCGCGCGCCGATGCGGGCGATCTGGCGACATAGCTCGCTGCCGATGGATCCGCCCGCGCCCGTCACCAGGACGCACTTGCCCACCACGGTGCGCCCCAGCAGCACTTCGTTCGGCATAACCGGCTCGCGGCCGAGCAGATCCTCGATCTCGAGAGGCCGCAGGTCGCTGAGCGAGACCTTCCCGCCAACGATGTCCTTCGCCTGGGGCAGCATCTTGACGTTGAGCTGAAGGGGGGAGAGCTGCTTCACGATCGCGCGGCGACGCTTGCGGCTTGAATTCGGCAGCGCCAGCAACACGTCGGTGATTGCATTGGTTTCGACGACCTTGGGCAAATCCCCGCTGAAAGCGACCCGAATGCCGTCGAGCTTTTGGCCTTTGAGCCGCTCGTCGTCATCGATGAAGCCGCAAATCTTGAGCGAGGGATCGGAGTGCATCGACGCTGCCAGCTGCTGTCCGGCGACTCCGGCCCCGTAGATCAGCACGCGGCGCACCGAGCCCGCGAACCGGCCTCGCCCGAGAAGGTCGAGGATCAGAAAGCGAAAGGAGACACGCGAGCCGGCGACCAGCATGAAAAACACGATCGGCTGGATGGCCGCTAGCGTGCGCGGCACGCCGCGGAAGCTGTAGAGACCGAACACGAGGCCCATTCCCACGGCGTAGAACAGGAAGGCTCGCACGAGGATCGCCATCATGCCCGTTCCCGCATAGCGGAAGATCGACCGGTACACCCCATTGAGAGTAAAAGTGGGCACCATCAGCGCCAGCGATCCGAAAAGCAGCGTGCGGATCGCGTCGTTCCAGTACACCCAGACGCTCATGCGCAGCGAATAGGCGAGCCAGCTCGAGATCGTCAGCAGGGCGAGATCGATGGTGAACACGATCGTCCGCTTTTGCCAGCGGTGCAGGGTGGCGACGTGCCCCAGTACCGCCGTCAACCAGCCGGAGAGCGAATCCATTCGCGGGAGGGCCATTTTCGTTGCGATGGCCGCGAGTTACCAAAAAGCCGTGGCGAGGCAAATAGTTCGCATTTGTCTCGCCGTGCCGGCCTTCGCCTAGCCCAGCGCAATATCGGGCGCGTCTTCCTGCTTCATGCCGACGAGGTGGTAGCCGGCGTCGACATGGTGGACTTCGCCGGTGACGCCGCTGGCGAGGTCGGACAGCAGGTAGAGTCCCGCGCCGCCGACGTCGTCGATCGTCACGTTGCGGCGCAAGGGGGCGTTGAGCTCGTTCCACTTGAGGATGTAGCGGAAGTCGCCGATCCCGCTCGCCGCCAGCGTCTTGATCGGCCCGGCGCTGATCGCGTTCACCCGGATGCCGGCGGGGCCGAGGTCGTTCGCGAGGTACTTGACGCTGGTCTCGAGCGCCGCCTTGGCCACGCCCATCACGTTGTAGTGCGGCACGACCTTCTCCGCGCCGTAGTAGCTCAGCGTCAGGATCGCGCCGCCGCCGCTGCCGTCCTCGGCCTTGGCGGGCATCATCGCCGCCGCGCGGCGGGTCACCGCGACCAGGCTGTAGGCGGAGATGTTCATCGTCATCAGGAAGTTGTCGAGACTGGTGTCGACGTACTTGCCGCGCAGTTCGTTCTTGTCGGAAAAGCCGATCGCGTGGACCACGAAGTCGAGCGTGTCCCAGCGCTCCTGCAGCGTGGCGAAGGCGCGGTCGAGCGCGTCCATATCGGCGACGTCGCAGTCGAACACGAAGTCTGATCCGAGCTCGCCGGCGAGCGGCTCGACCCGCTTGCGCAAAGCGTCGCCCTGGTAGCTGAACGCCAGCTCGGCGCCGTGCGCGGCGAGCTTCTGTGCGATCCCCCACGCCAGCGACTTGTCGTTGGCGAGGCCCATGATGAGACCCCGCTTGCCTGCCATCAGTCCGGTCATCCGCTACCCTCGCGCTCCGCGTGTCATGTCTCTGCAGCGTCCCCCTGCGCCAGCCGCTCCGCGGCGCGCCGCCGGTCGTCGGCTTGCCCGATGCGGTTTCCCGCTTCCTCGGGCGTTTCGGCGAGCGCGGCGTTGAGTTCGGCGCCGACGACCATCCCTAGGCCCACCAGCCAGAAAAAGAAAAGCGCGATCATGATGCCGGCGAGGCTGCCGTAGGTGAGGTCGTAGGCGAAGAAGCTGCGGATCGCCGGCGGCAGCGCCACGGTGACCGCGACCCACCACACCGTGGTCGTCAGTGCCCCGGGCCACTTGGGGTAGCGCCGCTTGCGGTAAGCCTTGGGCGTCAGCGTGTAGAACAGCATGTAGAGCGAGGCGTAGAGCCCCAGCGCGGGGATCACTCGGCTCAGCCGCAGCGCGCCGATCGCGCTCGACAGCCACGGCAGGTAGGCGTCGATGACCTCCTGCGCCGCGCCGATCACGACTTGCGCGAGCAAGCTGACCATCAGCATCACCACCGCGGCGAAGATCACCCCGGCGGAAAACAGCCGGTACTTCCAGAACGCCTGCGTCGCCTGCGTGCCGTAGGCGCGGCGCAGCACGTCGCGGATGGTTTCGATCAGGCTGGAGACGGTCCACAGCGCGACGATTCCGCCGAGCCACAGCACCCAGCCGCTGCGCTCCTCGATCACGCTGCGCGCGACCGGCTCTATCACGTTGCCGACGATCGGCGGCAGCGCATAGAGCACCGCGTTGATGCTCGCCGCGCGCTCGCCCTCCTCGCCGATGAACGAGAAGATCGCCGCGCCCAAGATGAAGAACGGGAAGATCGAGATGATCGCCATGTAGGCGAGGTTGCCGGCGTGGATGAACCCGTCCGAATAGGCGCCCACGGCGATGCGCTTGACGATCTCCATCGCGCGCGTGCCGATCCCGAGCCGGCTGGCGACGCGGGTACGGAAGCCCGGCCGGTGCGCGATCGCGTCGAGACGCCGCTCTTCGGGGGAGAGCGTGTGAACCGCGCGCTCGTGGGGTTCGGGGAGTTGCAGTTCGCTCATGAACCCCCTGTTTGCGCGGCCGTTCGGGGCGGAGGTCAGAACCCCAGACGGCTGCGCGGATTGCGCGTGTCCTGCCAACCTTCGAGCCGCTTGGCGAGTTCCGCGGTGTCCTCGGGCAGATCGATCTCGATGGTCACCAACTGATCGCCCCGCCCGCCGGACTTGGTCGAGAAGCCCTTGCCCTTGAGCCGCATGACAGTGCCGCTGCTGCTGCCCGGCTTGATCGTCAGCATCACCGGGCCGTCGACCGTCGGGACCTTGACCTTGGCGCCGGCCACCGCCTCGTCGAGGGTCACCGGCAGGTCCAGCCGCACCGCGTCGCCGTCGCGGCGGAAGAAGGCGTGGGGTTCGACCTCGATGGTGACGATCCCGTCGCCCGCGCCGCCGGGGCCCTGCTGGCCCTTGCCCTTGAGCCGCATCTGGGTACCGTCCTCGACGCCCGCGGGCAGCTTGAGGTCGATCGTCTTGCCATCGGCCAGCGTGATCCGCTGGTCCTTGCGCGCCGCCGCGTCGACGAACGGCACGCGCAGGCGATAGGCGATGTCGGCGCCCTTAAGCGGCGGGGGCGGACGGCGTTGCCCGCCTGCACCGCCGAACCCGCCTCCCATGCCGCCTTGGCCGAATGGCGATGACCGCGCGCGGGCACCACCGCCGCCGAACAGGCCTTCAAACAGGTCGCCGAGGTCGACCCCCTCCGCTCCGCCCATGCCTTGCAGGTCTTCGGGGCGAAAGCCGCGCTGGCCGCCGAAACCGCCGCCGAATCCGCCCCCGCCGAAACCGCCGCCGCCCATCCCGGCGAAGGGATTGGCCGGGTTGCCCTCGGCGTCGATCTCGCCGCGGTCGAACTGCGCGCGCTTGTCCTTGTCGCTCAGCAGGTCGTAGGCGCGGGTTACTTCGGAGAAGCGCTCGGCGGCCCTGGGATTGTCCTTGTTGCGGTCCGGGTGCAGCTCCTTGGCGAGCTTGCGGTAGGCGCTCTTGATAACCTTCTCGTCGGCGTTGCGCGCTACTCCGAGGGTCGCATAGGGATCGGGTTTCGTTGCCATCGGGCGTGTTAGCTAGGTCGGACAGTCACCCTTCGCAAGCGCAGAGACTTTCCTACCTCCTGTCCGCGCGGTAGGGCCCGCTCATGTGCCGCCGCCGCCACCCGTTCGGACCTCAAGAAACTGCGCTTCCGCGCGGGTCCACAGTTTTCTCCCAGGACTGTGTGACAGGCGTGACAGCCGTGAGAACTTCGCATGCAGGATGATCGCTCCGCGCTGCCCGATTCGGACCCGCTCGGCCTGTTCGCCGCCTGGCTTGCCGAGGCGCGCGCCAGCGAGCCCAACGACGCCAACGCGATGGCGCTCGCCACCGCCACGCCCGACGGGGCGCCTTCGGTGCGGATGGTTCTGCTCAAGGACTTCGGAGAAGGCGGGTTCACCTTCTACACCAACGCGCACAGCCGCAAGGGCGGCGAGATCCTCGCCAATCCACGCGCCGCGCTGCTGTTCCACTGGAAGAGCCTGCGCCGCCAGGTCCGTATCGAAGGCCCGCTGAGCGAGGTCTCGCCGCAACAGGCCGACGATTACTTCCACTCGCGCGCGTGGGTTTCGCAGATCGGCTCGGCCGCCTCGGACCAGTCGCGCCCGCTCGATTCGCGCCAGACCTACATCGAGCGGGTCGAGGCGCTCGAAGAGGCGTGCAAGGGCGGCGAGGTGCCGCGCCCGCCGCACTGGACCGGCTTCACGCTCGCGCCCGAGGCCATCGAATTCTGGCTCGATCGCCCCAACCGCCTCCACGATCGCCGCCGCTTCACCCGCGCGGGCGACGGGTGGACCAGCACGCTGCTCTATCCATGACCCAGGCCGATCTTACCGCCCGCGCGAAGCTCACCCGCAGCGCCGCGCTCGCCTCGATCACGATGGCGCTTGGCCTCGCCGCGATAAAGGCTTGGGCGACGTGGAAGACCGGCTCGACCGCGATGCTCGGCAGCCTGGCCGACACCGGGCTCGACCTCATCGCCAGCCTCGCGACGCTGTGGGGGGTGACGTTCGCGGCCCAGCCGGCCGACGCCGAGCACCGCTTCGGGCACGGCAAGGCGGAGGCGCTGGCGGCGGTGTTCCAGGTCATCCTGATCGCGGTCTCCGCCGCGGCGATCGCCTTTCGCGCGGCGCAGCGGCTGGCGAGCGGAGCCCCGACCGCTTCGGCCGAAGACGGCATTGCCGTCTCGGTGCTGGCGATCCTCGCCACCTTCGCGCTGCTCGCGTGGCAGCGCCACGTGATTCGCAAGACCGGCAGCATCGCGATCCAGACCGACAACGTCCACTACCAGTCGGACTTGCTGCTCAACCTGTCGGTCATCGCCGCGCTGGTGCTCGACCAGTATCTTGGCTTCGCGTGGGCCGATCCGCTGTTCGGGCTCGGCATCGCCGCCTGGCTGCTGCTCGGCGCGTGGCGCGCCGCCGCGGCGGCAATCGACGACCTGCTCGACCGCGAATGGGCCGAGGACAAGCGCCAGCGTGTCGTCGAGATCGCTGCGCGCCATCCCGAGCTGTCGAATCTCCACGACTTGCGCACGCGTAGCAGCGGCGCGCACGACTTCGTTCAGTTCCACGTCGACCTGCCCGCGCGGCTCACCGTCGGCCAGGCGCACGAGATCATCGAGCGGGTGGAGGCGGACTTGTGCCGCGAATTTCCCGGGATGGAGCTGCTGATCCACATCGATCCCAAGGGGCACGTGGACGAGCCCGACAATCCGCTCGCCGAGGAAGACGAGTTCGCCAAGCTCGGCGCGCTCGGCGCGGACCCGCGAAAGGACCCTGCATGAAACTGCCCTACTGGCACGTCGACGCATTTGCCGACCGACCGTTCAAGGGCAATCAGGCGGCGGTCATGCCGCTCGATTCGTGGCTTCCCGACACCGTGCTGCAGGCGATCGGCGAGGAGAACAACTTCGCCGAGACGGCCTTCCTGGTGAAGGACGCGAGCGGCGAGGCCGACTGGGAGCTGCGCTGGTTCACGCCCGAGGTCGAAATTCGCCTGTGCGGCCATGCGACGCTGGCGAGCGGGCACGTGCTGCTGGAACGCGATGGCGGCGAGCGCGTCACTTTCCGCACCCGCCAGGCCGGCGTGCTCGAAGTGCGCCGCAGCGGTTCCGGTTACGAGCTGGCGCTTCCGTGCATTCCCACCGCGCGGTCTGAGTGGCCCGAAGCGGTCGCGCTGCTGGGGGCGCAGCCGGTGGAGGTCTGGCGCAGCGACGATCGCTACGGGGTCTACCTGTTCGACAGCGAAGCGCAGGTGCGCGCGCTCGCCCCCGACGTGAAGGGCCTAGGCGCGCTGGGAGACGACCAGTTCATCTGCACCGCGCCGGGCGAGCGCTTCGACGTCGTCAGCCGCGTATTCGTACCCGGCGGGGGCGTGGACGAGGACTCGGTCACCGGCTCGGCGCACGCCGTCCTGACCCCGTTCTGGGCCGCGCGGCTCGGGCGCGAGACCTTCACCGCGCACCAGGCCTCGGCGCGCGGCGGCGATCTCACCTGCCGGCTGGAGGGAGACCGCGCGTGGCTCGGCGGACCGTGCGCGACGGTGGTCGAGGGAAGCTTCTATCTGCCGGACTGATTACGAGGGCGGGTAGAGCTCGACGATGTCGGCGAGTTCCGGGAGCAATGCCTTGCGCTGCGCCTCGTCCGAATGGCCGAGACGGACGACCACCAGCTTTCGGTCGGGCCCGACGAGGATATACTGGCCCATGTGGCCGATCGCCGCGAACAGGCTCTTCGGTCCGCGCCCGGCGAATAGCGGATCATCGCCCGCCGGCGGGTCGCGGTTGAGCCAGGTCTGCGCGCCGTAGTTGCCGCGCCGGGGGCTCGGCGTGGTCATGAACTCGATCCACTTGCGCGGCACGAGCTGGCTGCCACGGTAGGACCCCTTGTTGCGCAGGAAGTCGCCGAATCGCGCCCAGTCGCGCGCGGTGGCGTGGATCAAGCTTCCGCCGATCAGCGTCCCGTGGCGGTCGAACTCGGGCACCACCGAGGTCATCCCGAGCGGGCCGAATAGCCGGCTCTGGAGGTAGTCGGCGACCGCCTTGCGGCGCACGTCGGGGTCCTGGCTCGGCGTCAGCACCCGTGCGGCGATGTCGGCAAGGATCACGCTGGTGTTGCTAGAGTACTCGAACTTCGTGCCCGGCTCGGCCTCCAGCGGCTGGCTCTCGGCGTAGTCGGCCATGTCGTCGCGGCCATCGAGGAACAGCATGCGCACCTCGCCCGATTCGTAGGGCGGGCTGATCGCCTCGCTGTGGCGCAGCCCACTGCGCATCTGGAGCAGCTGGCGCAAGGTGATCTCGCCGCGCGGATCGCCCGGCCGCTGCCAGCGCGGCACGGGCGGCGACTGGTCGAGCCGCAGCCGTCCGTCGGCGACCAGCATGCCGATCATTACGGCGGTGACGGTCTTGGCCATCGACCAGCTGACGAAGCGGGTCCTGGGCCCATAGCCCGGCGCGTAGCGTTCGGCCGCGATCCGCCCGCCGTGCATGACCACCAGCGCGCGCGTCTCGCCCGCCGCCTCGTTGGTGAACAGGTCGTCGACCTGCCGCGCGAGCTGCTCGGTCGGCGCGCCGGGGTTCGCGGCCACCGCGGCGAGCGCCTCTTTCGAGAGCGGCGGGGGCGCGGAATGCGAGGAGCAGGCGGCGAGGGCTGGCAGCGCGGCGAGCGCGGCGATAAGGGGGCGGACGGGACGCATGGGCACGGCGCCCGCGCAATCGCACGGAGGATTCCCGCTTGGCAACGGCAAACAAACGCGCCCGCTCACCGCTGCTGTGGATCGCCGGAACCGCGCTCGTGCTGTTGGCGCTGTGGGCCGCATTCGGCGCGACGGCGATCGGCTACGCCCGCGCCGGCACCGCCTACGGCGCGCGCGTCGCCTGCTCGTGCCGCTTCGTCGCCGGGCGCAGCCTAGCGGACTGCGCGAAGGACAAGGTCGGCGGAATGGAGCTCGTCACGCTCTCGGAAGACGATGCCGCCAGGAGCGTCACCGCGCGCATGCTGCTGATCACCGATACCGCCGCCTACAAGCCCGGCTACGGCTGCCTGCTACAGCCGTGGACTCACTAGTCGATCAGGCCGCGCTCTCGGTCGATGCGATCCACCCGCCGCCGACCACCCGCTCGCCCGCATAGAGCACCGCCGCCTGGCCCGGCGCGACGCCATACTCGGGGGTGGCAAAGCGGATCGTCGCGTCCGCTCCGTCGCCGAATTCGCCTTCGAGGGTTACCGGCACCGGCTTGGCGAGACTGCGCACCTTGGCGGTCAGGGGTGCCTCCGGGAGAGGGCCGATGCGGTTGGTCTCGATCAGCCGCGCCGCCGACACCCCGAGCATAGCCTTGGGCCCAACCCGCACCTCCGCGCGGTCCGCATCGATGCCGACGACGTAGAGCGGCTCGGGCTGGCCACCGATCTCGAGCCCGCGGCGCTGGCCGACGGTGAAGTGAATGACTCCGCGATGCTGCCCCAGCGTCTCACCGCTCGCGGCATGAACGATGCGCCCCGCCTGCGCGCCCTCGGGCCGCAGCGTGCGCACGATCGAGGCATAGTCCCCGTCGGGCACGAAGCAGATGTCCTGGCTGTCCGGCTTGGCGGCCACCCGCAGCCCGGCGTCCTCCGCCAACCGCCGCACCGCGCTCTTGGGCAGCCCGCCGAGCGGGAAGCGCAGGAATTCGAGCTGCGCTTCGGTGGTGGCGTAGAGGAAGTACGACTGGTCCCGCGCCGGATCGAGCGCGCGGTGAAGTTCGGGGCCGGCGGGACCTGAAACACGGCGCACGTAGTGGCCGGTGGCGAGGCAATCCGCGCCGAGCTCCCGCGCCATTCGCAGGAGGTCGGTGAACTTGGGCCCCATATTGCAGCGGATGCACGGGATCGGGGTGCGCCCGGCGAGGTAATCGTCCGCGAAGCGTTCGACCACCTCTTCGCGAAAGGCGCTCTCGTGATCGAACACGTAGTGCGCGAAGCCGAGCCGGTCGGCCACCGCCCGCGCGTCGCGGATGTCGTCGCCGGCGCAGCACGCGCCCTTGCGCCCGGCCGCGGCGCCGTAGTCGTAAAGCTGCAGGGTAATCCCGATCACCTCGGCCCCGCTTTTCGCCGCGAGCGCCGCGACGACCGAGCTGTCCACCCCGCCCGACATCGCCACCACGATGCGGCAATCGGCGGCCGCGCGCGGCAGGTCGAACAGCGCGGCGGGCTCGGCCAGCGAGCCGAGGTCGCGGGGAAGGGTGAGGACGGTCATCGCGCGGCGCGCCATACACGACCGGGGCCGCTATCGCAAAAGCCGTCC
>JBQCFR010000053.1:0-4055 GCA_051958885.1 Tsuneonella sp. | reverse complement strand
GAGCCGCTGGAAGAGGTTGCCGTAGCGCCCGCCATGCTCGGCGTAGCCATGCGCGATGACGATCACGTCCTTCGGCTCGCTCTCCGGCAACCAGCCTTGCGCGTAGAGCTCGACCCCGCCGTGCCCCGCCAGCCGCCAGTCGAGGTGCTTCACTCGAACTTGCCCCGATTCGGCCCGAGGTAGCCGAACAGGTACGCGCCCACCTTGCGCATCTGGATCTCTTCCGCGCCTTCGGTGATGCGGTAGCGGCGGTGGTGGCGGAAGATGTGCTCGAACGGCTTCTCGCGGCTGTAGCCGATCCCGCCGTGGACCTGCATCGCGCGGTCCGCGGCCTGGCAGACCAGCCGGTTGGCGTAGTAGTTGCACATGCTGATCTTGTCGGAGAGCTGGCTCTCGATCGCCTTGTGCGGGATCTGGTCCATTTCCCACGCGGTCTTGTAGATCAGCGTGCGCAGCATCTCGCACTGGGTGGCGAGCTCCACCAGCGGGAACTGGATCGCCTGGTTGCGCGCCAACTCCTGCCCGAACGGTTTGCGCTCGCGGGCGTAGCGGACCGACTGCTCGACGCAGTAGGTCGCGGCGCCGAGGCTGCTGGCGGCCTGCCGAATGCGGTTCTGGTGGACGAAGCTCTGCGCCAGGCTGAGCCCGCGGCCGACCTCGCCGAGCACCGCGTCCTCGGGCACCCAGACGTTGTTGAGGAAGAACCGCGCGTGGTCGGTCGGCATGTTGAAGGTCCACACGTATTCGTCGATCTCGAGCCCCTCGCTCGGCACCGGCACGAGGAAGCAGGTGATCCCCTTGGCGTCGCCGTCCTCGCCGCTGGTACGCGCGAACGTGGCGACATGGGTGGCGGCGTGCATGCCGGTGATCCACATCTTCGCACCGTCGATCCGCCAGCCGCGCTTGCCGTCGCGCTCTTCGGGCGTGGCGCGGGTTTCCATCCACGTCGCGTCGGAGCCGTGGTTGGGCTCGGTCAAACCGAAGGCGACGCGGCGCTTGCGCTCGAAGCCGCCCTTGATGAACTCTTCCTTCTGCGCCTCGGTGCCGAACTCCTCGAACATCGCGACGAACGGGAAGTTGCCGACGATCGAATGCTCGTTCTGCAGATCGTTGTGGAGGCCCAGCCCCTTGGCGGCAAAGCGGTCGCGGATCACTGCCATCCCCCGGTTCGCGCCGTCCTGGCCGCCATATGTCGTCGGCGCGGAAAAGCGCCAGTAGCCGGCCTCGTCAGCCCGCCGGCTGGCTTCACGCAGCAGCGCCTCCCACTCCGCGTTGGGCAGGCCCTTGCGGTCCCAGTCGGTGCGCGCGTCCTCCCGCCGGTGATCGAAGAAGCGGATGTTGTCGTCCTGCGCGACGAGCGGCTCGATCTCGCGCTCGATGAAGCGGTCGAGCTCGGCGAGGTAGTCTTCGAGCTCCTGCGGCAGTGCGAAATCCATCAGTCGTCTCCCCATCGGGTGCGCGCTTCGGCAAGCGCCGGATACTTGGGCATGTCCACCGCCAGCTTGTCGAGCGCGGTGCGGCGCAGGCGCGCGAGCAGGCCGGGCTCGGCGAGCGTGACCTCGCGTGCGAGCAGGCGGCGGGCGAGCTCGGCGTCGGCCGGGTCGACGCGCGCGGCGTCGGCTCGCGCCATGATCCCGAGCGCATTGCGCGCGACCGCGAGCTGGAACTTGTCGTGCCCTTGCATCCGGTCCTTCACCGTGCCGAGCCATTCGGCGATCGCGGTCGCGAGATTACCGGCGGTCGCCTCACCGAGCGTGCTGTGCGCCGGCGGCGATGGCGGCATCGGCCGTTCGCGCTCGGCCGGAGGGGCATCGTCTTCGAGCAGCAGCAGCAGGTCGAGCTCTTGCTCGCTGGTGCGGCGCGAGATGATCGCGCGCTCGACCGTGCGGTCCGCGCCGCTGCGCCAGGTCTCGCCCATCCGCAGGCAGCCGAGCGCCCACCAGCACGTTCGGTAGACCAGCCAGAAGCGAAAGCGCCGGGCGTCGACGGGCTCGCCGTAACCGGCAAACCAGGTCTCGAGCGAGCCGAGCCCGAGCGCGGGCCGGTCGATCCGCGCGAAGCGCCAGACGGTCAGGCAGGCGTATGCGAGGTCCTCGTGAAGGTCGCCGAAGTGCGCGAGCTCCCAGTCGAGCACGCCGGTGAGCCGGTGCCCCTCGATCAGCAGGTTGCCGAGCCGATAGTCGCCGTGGATCAGTCGCGGCTCTGCCGGCGGCGGGAGATTGTCTTCGAGCCAGCGCAGCGCGAGCGCGATTACCGGCCGGTCTCCGCCGCCTTCGGCGAACTGGGCGCGCAGGCCGGCGACGCCTTGCCCCGCGTCGAGCGTGGGCACCCCCTGCGGCAGCGCGCTGGCCGGCAGCGCATGAACCTTCGCCAGCTCGGCGGCAATCTCCGCGCAGAGGTCCGCCGCAGCCGCATCCTCGGCGTTGTCGGCCAGGATCGTGCGCGGATCGGGCGTGCCCGGCAGCGCGCGCATGACGAAGCCGGTGCCGATCCCGTCGTCCGGCTCAAGTTCGACGACGATCTCCGGCGCGCGCACCCCGGCGGAGTGAACCGCGCGGATCACCGCAGCCTCGACGTCATGACCGAACGCGCGCGTCGCCATCATCGCCGGCGTCGGCGCGCGGCGTAGCACGAAGGCCTCGCCCGACGCCGTGAAGCGCCAGCTCTCCATCGTCGCCCCGCCGGTCAGCCGCTGCAGTTCGCCGGGCGCTCCGAGCCCTGCGCGGGTGAGGGCCCGCGCAAGGCCGGCTTCCAGATTCGTATCTCCCATCTGCGTGGCAGCTTGCAACCCATGGCCCGGTCACTCAAGCGCCATTCTTCATATATCGCGCCGTTAAAACAATTAGTCGCAAGGCCGCTTGCCTGCTGCGCGCGGCTGCCATTAAGCTTCTGCAAACGATGTGAGGGTTAGGGTCGGGCACATGGGACTAGGACTGGCGGGGCGGCTCGGTGCCGCGTTTTCACTTGCGCTGGCGGCGATCGCGCCGGCTCACGCGGGCGGCAGCACGAACTTCGACAGTGCGTTCGACAAGGCGCTCGGCACCGAAGTGCGCGCGCCGCAGAGCTTCGAAGCGATCTATTCCGATCCGTTCGAGCGGCGCGTCGCGGCGCTGGCCGACGGTTCGCAGGGCCGCATCGGGGTGGCTGCGGTCGACCTCGCGACGGGGCAGCAGATCGCGGTGCTGGGGGACCAGCGCTTCCCGATGGCCAGCACCAGCAAGATCGCCATTGCCGCCACCTTCATGGAAGGCGTGGAACAGGGCCGCTGGAGCCTGAGCAGCGAATTCGCGCTCAAGGTGCCGGTGCGCTCGCAGCCGTTCTCGAGCGCCAAGGCGCCGGTGACCAACGGCCAGTACTTTCCTGCGGTCGACCTGATCGAGATGATGATTACCCGGTCGAACAACCAGGCGACCGATGCGCTGCTCGCCGCGGTCGGCGGGCCCAGCGCGGTCAATGCCTGGGCGCACCGCAACGGCATCGCCGATTACAATCTCACGCGCGACATCGCGACGCTGGTGCGTGACGACGGCGAGATCGACCCGGCGCAGCGGATCGATTTTCGTGACAGCGCCACGCCTGAAGCGATGGTGAAGCTGCTCACCGGCCTTTATCAAGGCCAGTTCCTGACCGCCTCGAGCCGCCAGGTGATCCTCGGCGCGATGAGCCGCTGCAAGACCGGCGTGAGGCGGATGAAGGCCGATCTGCCCGAAGGCGCCACGGTTGCGCACAAGACCGGGTCGCTGAGCAACACCTCGAGCGACATCGGCATCATCCACACGGCCGACGGCCGCAATATCGCGGTCGCCATCTACGTCACCGGTCAAGGCTCGCGGCTCGCCCGCGAAGGCAAGATCGCCAGCATCGCCCGGGCGATCTACGACGGCTACACCGCGCAGCCGACGACCGGGCGCAACTGGGTCTCGGCCCAGTACCCGTCGCAGTAAACGCACGCTTTCGGTTTCGGCCGGCCGCGCGGGCCGGCCGCATACGAAAAGGGGGGGGGCACGCCGGGGCGCCCCGGGCGGGTAGGGTGGGAGCGAGAGACCTCGGCCGTG
>JBQCFR010000052.1:0-5530 GCA_051958885.1 Tsuneonella sp. | reverse complement strand
GGATCTCGAAGGTGCGGCCGTAGACCAGCTCGGATTCGAGGAAGACCACCGTGTCTTCGCTGCGGATCGCGGCCTTTAGCAGGCCCTTGGCGTCCGCCGCAGCAGAGGGCGCGATGACGATCAGGCCGGGCACGCTGGCATACCACGGGCCGTAGTTCTGGCTGTGCTGCGCCCCCACGCGTGCCGCCGCGCCGTTGGGTCCGCGGAACACCACCGGGCAGCGCATCTGGCCGCCGGACATGTAGTTGGTCTTGGCCGCCGAATTCACGATGTGGTCGATCGCCTGCATCGCGAAGTTGAAGGTCATGAACTCGACGATCGGGCGCAGGCCCCCCATCGCCGCGCCGGTGCCGATGCCGGCAAATCCGTACTCGGTGATCGGCGTATCGATAACGCGCTTGGGGCCGAATTCCTCGAGCAGACCCTGGGTCACCTTGTAGGCGCCCTGGTACTGCGCGACTTCCTCGCCCATCACGAACACGCGTTCGTCGGCGCGCATTTCCTCGGCCATCGCGTCGCGCAACGCCTCGCGGACGGTGACGGTCTTCATCGGCGTGCCGGCGGGGATCTCGGGATCGTGCGACGGCGCGCTCTTTTCGAACTGATGCTCGATCTCGGCGCGGCGGGCGCCGGGCTCCGCCGGGGCCTCTGCCTTCTCCTGCTTCGCGGCCGCGGGTTCCTCACGCATGTCGGGCTGAGCGGGAGCCGGCGTGGGGGTGTCGGCTCCCCCCTCGCCCTCGCCCGAAAGGACCGCGATCACCTCGCCGACCTTTACGTTCTCCGCGCCCTCGGGAACGAGGATCTTGCCGATGGTGCCCTCGTCGACCGCCTCGAACTCCATCGTCGCCTTGTCGGTCTCGATCTCGGCGAGGATGTCGCCCGAGTGAACCTCGTCGCCCTCCTTCACCAGCCACTTCGCGAGCGTGCCTTCCTCCATCGTGGGGGAGAGCGCGGGCATCTTGATCTCGATCGCCATTTCAATAACTCCCCACCAGCACGTCGGTGTAGAGTTCTTCGGCCGGCGGCTCGGGCGAACTTTCCGCGAAATCAGCGGCTTCGGTCACGATCTTGCGAATCGATTTGTCGATCTCCTTGAGCTCGTCCTCGCTCTTGCCCTGTTCGCTCAGGACCTTCTTGAGACCCTCGATGGGATCCTTGTGCTCGCGCACGTCCTGCACTTCCTCGCGCGTGCGGTAATTGGCCGGGTCGGACATCGAGTGACCGCGATAGCGGTAAGTGTTGAGCTCCATCAGCACCGGACCTCTGCCCTCGCGCACGTGCTTGAAAGCGACCTCGGCCGCCCCGCGCACCTCGAGGACATCCATCCCGTTGACGTCCATGCCCGGAATCCGGAACGCGGTTGCCCGGCGGTAGAACTCGGTCTCGGCCGAGCCCCGCTTGACCGCGGTGCCCATCGCGTAGCCGTTGTTCTCGATCACGAAGACGATTGGCAGCTTCCACAGCGAGGCCAGGTTGAAGGTCTCGTAAACCTGGCCCTGGTTCGCCGCGCCGTCGCCGAAGTAGGCAAGGCAGATGCCGCCGTCTCCGCGGTACTGGTGCGCAAGTGCAAGGCCTCCGCCGAGCGGCACTTGCGCGCCCACGATGCCGTGCCCGCCGTAGAACCGGTGCTCGGTCGAGAACATGTGCATCGACCCGCCCTTGCCCTTGCTGATGCCGGCCTCACGCCCGGTCAGCTCGGCCATGATGACCTTGGGGTCGATGCCGTAGGCGAGCATGTGGCCGTGATCGCGGTAGCCGGTGATCACGCTGTCCTTGTCGTTGTCGAGTGCCGACTGCAGCCCGACCGCGACGGCCTCCTGACCGATGTAAAGATGGCAGAACCCGCCGATCAGCCCAAGCCCGTAGAGCTGGCCGGCGCGCTCCTCGAACCGGCGGATGAGCAGCATCTGCTCGTAGAAGCGCATCATCTCGGCAACGCTGGCGTCGTAACGCGGAGCGTGGCCGTGCGTCTCCTGCAAGCTGTGGAGGACGAACGCCTCGCTGCTGTCGGAAGCTGGAGCCGCGGATTTGGCGGCGTCAGCGGCTTTGCTGGGCTTGGCCGGTTTTGCCAACGGGGTCATCCTCGAGATTGTTCTGCACCGGGGAGGCGATGTGTGCGCCTATGGCCCATGGCACATGCGGGTGCAACGCCGCGCGCGCGGAATCGGCGCGGCTGCGGCCGGTGCGCAGCAATGCTTGGCGAGGGTGGGCTCAGTTCTGCCCGGGTTCGAGCGAGATCACGACTTCGTCGGGGTGAACGACGTTGAGGTTCTCGCGGATCAGCTCCCCGACGAGATCGGGGTCGGCATGATTGGGATCAAGTCCGTCGACCAACTGCTTGAGTTCGTTGCGATCGTGCGAGAGCTTGGCAATTTGTGCCTGGCGCTTGTCGAGCAGCCGCAGGTTTTCGCTCCAGGCGAGCAGGCCGCTGGGACCCGCGATCGCGAGCGCGCCGATGATCAGCAGCGCCATCAGCGCCCCGCCCTGTGTCAGCTGCTCCCGCCGGCTGAGTATTCGATGCGCCTCGCGTGTCATGCGGTGCACAGAATCATAGTTAAGGCGCGGATTCAAGAGCTTTGTCCACATCTTTGCGACCCGACGTGAAAGAGCATTGCCGGATGGGTGTACCCCAACACGCCGGGCTCTCGATCGGCAACCCGTTCTGCGACAACCACCGCAAGCGCTTGCAAACTCAGCGACAGTTTTCGCAGACGAGGCCGCGGCCGTAGATCGGATCGTCGCCCTTCTCGCCAAGATCAAGGGCTTCCTTGTCGACCTTGGCGCGCCAGTCGCCGCTATCGAGGGCGGCGGCGATGCGCGCCGCAGCAAGCGGCGCGGCGAAGGAGCTGCCGCGCAACCCCACCTGCTTGCCGCTTGCATCGGTGCCCGTGATATCGGCGCCAGGGGCTGCGTAGTCGACATGAACCGCCCTCCCCGCCTCGACCAGCACATGGTTGCGCTTGTCAACTCCGGTAACCGCGACAACGCCGCCATACGAAGCGGGAGAGGCCGGCGGCGCGGCCGGACCGTCATCTCCCACGGGTGCGACGATCACCACCCCGCGCGCCTGCGCCGCGGCGAGCGCACGCGAGAGCACGACGTTGTTCGGTCCGACGAGGCTGACAGTGACGACCTTGGCTCCGCTACCGACCAGCCATCCGAGCGCCCGGGCGATCGCCAGGGCGTTTCCCCCTGCCGGATCGCGGCCATAGACGTCCGCCGCGAATACCTTGCCCACGCCCGCCCGCTTCAGCAGCGAAGCGACTTCGGTCGCATGATTGCTGGGAAACGGCGCGCCTCTCGCGAAGGCGCGGGTTTGGGAAACAGGCACCGCGGCTGCCGGCGCGCCATCGATCATGCCCACCGCAGAGGCGACGGTGCGCACTGCCCGCGCGCTTGTTGCTCGCCCCCGTGCAGTGGCACCCGCCTCGAAGTACAGGTTGTCCGCGCTCCATTGCAGTCCCGGCGCCGCGTCCGCGAGCAGCTCGCCTGCCTCCCGCAGCGGCAGTCCCGATGGCAGGGAAAGACGGCTGACTTGCAGATCGAGACTATCGATGCGTTCTTCACCGAGCTTGAAAAAACCGAGGTTCGCCACTGTGGAGATCGCCACCGGCGACGGGTCGATCACCAGGATTTCGCCCTTGCGCGCAGGCTCTCCCGCCGAGTCGAGTTCGATGGCTGCGCGATTGCGCCGCACGAGCTGGGCACTGCGCGCGGTGCGCATTTCCAGCAGCTTGTCCGCGGTGCTGGGCAGAGTGCCCCGCGCCGGCTCGAGCGCGCCGCGCAGGCTGTCGCGCGTGGGCAATCCCGGAATGGGCGCTTGCGCCGGCCCCACCTGAGCTGCGAGCGGCGCAGACGCGAGCGCACCAAGCGACAGCAGGCCTAAGAATTGCAACAGCATCGAACGACCCATGGAATTCCCAGGCTGAATGGGGATCGAACGTAGCACCCCCGCTGTTGCAGCCCTATTCCCAACGAGAAGGGACGCCATCATAGCCGCACGCTTTGGAGATGCCATGCCGCGATTGCTGACGTTGCGGCGGACGTTGCGCTGGGCCGCTCCAGCGATTGCTGCGGCGGTGGCGCTTGCGGTGCTCCTGCCGGAGAGCAGCAGCGGTCCCACGCAGATGCGGGACGGGCTCACATTCGCCAGCGGCGGGCTCGCCCGCGCGCTCGATCGCCAGCTCGTCGCCGACCAGCGGACCGGAAGCGAGACCCGCGTGTTGCTGAGCTTCGCCGACGAGCAAGGAACGCTGTGCCGCGGTTTCGCCCGCGCCGACCTGTCGGGCATCGCCTGCCGCGAGCACGGCGGGTGGCACCTGCGCGTCCAGCGCGACGGGGTGGATGTCCAGGGTAACGACTCCCGCCAGGCGGAGGCAGTGGACCGCGCGATCGTCGCCGCGGCGCGCGCCATGGCGACCGGACCCGCGCTCGGCGCGCCGCAGGAGCGCGCCGCCCGCGCGCATGGCTGGACAGCTCAGTAGGAGCGCGGCAGGCCGAGCACGTGCTCGGCGAGATAGCTCAGGATCAGGTTCGTGCTGATCGGCGCCACGGTGTAAAGCCGCGTCTCGCGGAACTTGCGCTCGACATCGTATTCCTCGGCGAACCCGAAGCCGCCGAAGGTCTGCACGCACATATCGGCCGCGGCCCAGCTTGCCTCGCTGGCGAGCAGCTTGGCCATGTTCGCTTCCGCTCCCGGATTCTCGCCTGAGTCGTACGCCTGCGCCGCATGGTGCACCATCAGCTCGGCGGCGCGCATCTGCGCGTAGGCGCGAGCGATCGGGAACTGGACGCCCTGGTTCTGCCCGATCGGACGGGCGAAGACCTGCCGCTCCTTGGCGTAGGCGGTCGCCTTCTCGATGAACCACTTGGCATCGCCGATACATTCGGCCGCGATCAGGATGCGCTCGGCGTTCATGCCCGACAGGATGTAGCGGAAGCCCTTCCCTTCCTCGCCGATCAGCGCGCTGGCGGGGATGCGCAGGTCGTCGAAGAAGACCTCGGTGGTCGAATGGTTCATCAGCGTGCGGATCGGCTTGATTGTCATGCCGTTGCCCACCGCCGCGCGCATATCGACGAGGAAGATGCTGAGGCCCTCGGTGCGCTTTTCAACCTCCTCGCGCGCGGTGGTCCGCGCCAGCAGCAGCATGAGATCGGAATGCTCGGCGCGGCTGGTCCAGATCTTCTGGCCGTTGACCACATAGTGATCGCCGTCACGCACGGCGCGCGTCTTGAGCGACAGCGTGTCGGTGCCGCTGGTCGGCTCGGAGACGCCGAACGCCTGCAGCCGCAGCTCTCCGCTGGCGATGCCGGGGAGATAGGCCTGCTTCTGCTCCTCGCTGCCGTAGCGCAGCAGGGTGTTCATGATGTACATTTGCGCGTGCGCGCTCGCGCCGTTGCTCCCGGCGGCCTGGATTTCCTCCATGATCACCGCGGCGGCGTCGAGCTTGAGGCCGCTGCCGCCATAGCTTTCCGGGATCAGCGCGGCGAGAAATCCGGCCTGGGTGAGCGCGTCGACGACCTCCCCCGG
>JBQCFR010000051.1:0-3630 GCA_051958885.1 Tsuneonella sp. | reverse complement strand
GGCGGCGGAGGCTGCAGTCATGTCTTGGAAGTCCTTTTCGAAGCCGGGCGCTTGCCGGCCGATTTGGGTTTCGAAAGGGTGGAACTCGGTTTGGTGCCCGACTTGCTCTGTGTTGGGCTGGGCGGCGAAGCCTTGGCATCGCCCTTCCCCGCCGCGGCGCTTGCCGTGTCGCGCAGCTCTTCGAAGCTCTGCTCGATGCAGTGAGCGTAGAACTCCGGATCGGGCATCAGCTCGCGGCAGGCGGTGAAGGCGATCGTCGCCTCGTCGGTGTACGACTGGACGACGTGCGCGAGGCCCATCCCGTCGGTGAGGCAGATCAGCCCCATCATGCTTTCGAGCCGCGCCCCGGCCGAATAGATCGGCACCGGCGGCCCGGGTACGTTGGTGACCACAGTGGTGAACGGCGGGCCCATGCGGTTCGCGAGGCCCAGCCGCGTGTAGAGCTGCGCCCCAAGCGACATGTACAGCGCGGGGCTGACCTTGCTCACCTCGGTCATGTTGCGCGCGCCGATCGCGTCGGTCATCGCCTTCGAATTGACCGTGCGCGCGTGAACGAATTTCAGCCGCTCGACCGGGTCCTCGATGTGCGTGCCGAGCGGCGCGATCATCGCCGCGACCTGGTTGCCCTTGTCGCCTTTCTCATCCTTCGAACGCACCGAGATCGGGGCCATCGCGGTGAGCGTCTTGGCGGGCAGGTCGTTATGCGCGGCCAGGTACTTGCGCATCGCGCCGCCGATGATCGCGAGGAACACGTCGTTGACCTTGGCCCCCGGCGCCAACGCGCGGATCGCCTTGATGTCGGCGAGTGGAACGCTGCGCCCCTCGACTACGCGGTGCGCGGAGATCACCTTGTTGAAGCGGCTCTTGGGCGCGATCATCTCGCCCGAGACGTCGAACTCCTGGGCGACGATCCCCTTGAGCGCCTTGGCCAGCCCCGGTGCGGCCTTGGCCGCGGCTTCGAGCTGCTTGAGCGGATTGGTGACTGCGTTGAAGTAGCTCTTGCCGAGCAGCTCCGCCGGGCTCGGCACTTTCTCCGGCTTCCAAGTGTCGGCGCTTTCCGGCGGCGGGGCGGCCGGATCGAGCGTGTGCATCGCCTCCATCAGGTCGATCCCGCTCATCCCGTCGATCGCCGCGTGGTGCACCTTGGTCACCATGGCGTAGGAACCCTTGGCGACACCTTCGATCCCGTCGATCCCCTCGATGATCGTGAACTCCCACGGCGGACGCGTGAGATCGAGCGGGCGGGCGAAGATGCGGGCCGCCTGGATGCACAGCTGGCGCCAGTCCCCCGGCTTGGGCAGCGCGACGTGGCGCACGTGGTATTCGAGGTCGAAGTCCGGGTCCTCGATCCAGTACGGGTAGTCGAGATCGAACGGCACCCGCACCAGCCGCTGGCGCACGGTGCGCGAGAGCTGCAACCGGCTTTCGAAGAACGCGAGGATGTCCTTGTAGCGGACGAAACCGCCGGGCGCGGTCGCGGGGTTGTAGATCAGGAGCGAGCCGATGTGCATCGGCGAGTTTTTCGTCTCGAGTGCGACGAAGCTCGCGTCCATGCCCTGCAGCTGGCGCATCCGGTTCTCCCCTGTCGCCGGTTTGCCCGGCCTTGCGGCAGACTAACACAGATGAATCGCTTGGCAATCCACCCCCTCATCGTCACCCGTGGCTAGGCTTTTCTCCGCGAGGTCCGCGAAGGAAAGCCAAGGCCCGGATCAAGTCCGGGCCGACGAGCTAGGTGGTCTAGACCGCTTCCCCCGCCGCGACCCCGCTCGCCCAGGCCCACTGGAAGTTGTACCCGCCGAGCCAGCCGGTCACGTCGACCGCCTCGCCGATCGCGTAGAGCCCCGGCACCCGCTTTGCCGCCAGCGTCTTCGACGACAGCTCGGCCGTGGAGATGCCGCCGGCGGTGACCTCGGCCTTGGCGAAGCCTTCGCTGCCGTTGGGGCGGAAGGTCCACCGCGCGAGCGCCTCCTCCGCCGTGCGCAGAGCCTTGTCGGGCAGGTTACCGAGATCGCTGGGCAGCGCCAGCCGGTCGGCTAGCGTTACGGCAAGCCGGTCGGGAAGGAACTCGCTCAGCAGGCTCCGCAAGCTGGCGCGCGGAACAGCCCGCTTGGCCTCGGTCAGCCAACCGCTGGCCCGGTCGGGGGCGAAGTCGATCCGCACCGCATCGCCCGGCCGCCAGTAGGACGAGACCTGCAGGATCGCCGGTCCCGACAGCCCGCGGTGGGTGAACAGCGCCGCCTCGCGGAACGCCGCGCCGGTCGCCCGCGCGACCACCTCGGCCGATACGCCCGACAGCTCGCGGAACAGCACGTCCTCGCCGCCCAGCGTCAGCGGAACCAGCGCCGGCCGCGGCTCGACCACCTTCAGCCCGAAGCGCCGCGCGAGTTCGTACGCAAAGCCGGTCGCGCCCATCTTCGGGATCGACGGCCCGCCGGTGGCGATCACCAGCGCCGGGGCGCTGTCTTCGCCGACGCGGAACATGCCGCCCTCATGCTCGACAGCCCCGACCTCCACCCCGCAGCGGATATCCACTCCACCCGCCGCGCACTCGGCCAGCAGCATCGCGACGATCTGCCGCGCCGAACCGTCGCAGAACAGCTGCCCCAGCGTTTTCTCGTGCCAGGCGATGCCGTACCGCTCGACCAGGTCGAGGAAATCGCGCGGGGTGTAGCGCGCCAGCGCCGACTTGGCGAAGTGCGGGTTGGCCGACAGGTACCGGTCGGGCGCGGTGGAGAGATTGGTGACATTGCACCGCCCGCCGCCGGAAATCAGGATCTTCCTGCCCGGATCTTCCGCTCTTTCGAGGACCACCACGCGCCGCCCGCGCCGCCCCGCCACCGCGGCGCACATCAGGCCCGCCGCCCCGCCGCCGATGATGATCGCATCGTAGTCCACCGCGGGGCGCCTAGCCCTTCCCTTTCGGCCGCGCGACTCCTAGCTGGCAGCTATGGCGCGCACCGAAGCCGGATCCCCTCACGACCCCCGCGGCAAGGAGCGCTTCAACGAGTAGCGCGCCGCCTATGTCGTCAAAGGCGCGGGCGCGCAGCCCGATCTCGCCGCCGGTACCGCGGCGATCCGCGAGACGGTGCGGACATTGAAACCCAGCCCCGGCGTCTACCGCATGCTCGATGCGCGCGGCGACGTGCTCTACGTCGGCAAGGCGCGCAGCCTCAAGGCGCGGGTGGCGAACTATTGCCAGGTCAAGGCGCTGTCCGGCCGGCTGCAGCGGATGGTCAGCCAGACCCGCGCGATGACCATCGTCACCACCAATTCGGAGGCCGAGGCGCTGCTGCTCGAGGCGCAGCTCATCAAGCGCTTCCGCCCGCCCTACAACGTGCTGCTGCGCGACGACAAAAGCTTTCCCTTCATCCTGCTGCGCGCCGATCACGCCTTCCCGCGCATCCAGAAGCACCGCGGCGCGCGGCGCGCGAAGGGCAATTACTACGGCCCGTTCGCCAGCGCCGGCAGCGTCAACACCACGATCAACGCGCTGCAGAAGCTGTTCCTGCTGCGGTCCTGCACCGACAGCTTCTTCGCCCGCCGCGACCGGCCGTGCCTGCTGTACCAGATCAAGCGCTGCAGCGCGCCGTGCGTGCGCCGGATCGACGAGGCGGGCTATGCCGAGCTGGT
>JBQCFR010000050.1:0-3445 GCA_051958885.1 Tsuneonella sp. | reverse complement strand
CAGGTTCTCGCGCAATTCCTTCGAGACGCTCGGACTGCGTCCTCGCTCCTCAGGACGAACGGAAAGTGTAATTCCTGCTCGCTTCGTTGGTCGTGAGAGTCCCTTCTGCACCGTTGCCCCGAAGACACTTCTCCCCTCCGTTCGTCCTGAGGGCCGAAGCCGTATGGCTGAGGCGTCTCGAAGGACCGATCCTCCCCGCCAGCAGCAAGGCCGCCGCGCGGGATACAAAGTTCCCGATCTCTGATAGAAAATTTCGATGCTCGCAATCGCAACAATCGGCTTTGCTGCGCTGCGATAGCCCCTATCTCCGCCTCGGAATTCAACCCCGTCCGATATTGGAGATTCAACGACATGGGTATCATCGGCAGCACGCTGAAGCCGTTCACCGCCACCGCGTTCAAGGCGGGCGAGAAGTTCTACGACGTCACCGAGAAGGACGTCGAGGGCAAGTGGGCGGTGTTCTTCTTCTACCCGGCCGACTTCACATTCGTCTGCCCGACCGAGCTCGAGGATCTCGGCGAGCACTACGGCGCGCTGCAGAAGGCCGGTGTCGAGGTGTTCGCGGTGTCGACCGACACGCACTTCAGCCACAAGGCCTGGCACGACAGCTCGGAGCGGATCGGCAAGTTGACCTTCCCGTTCCTCGGCGACCAGAACCACGCCCTCTCCAACAACTTCGGCGTGCTGCGTGAAGGCCAGGGTCTCGCCGACCGTGCGACGTTCGTGGTCGATCCCGACGGCGTGATCCAGATCATGGAGATCACCTGCGAAGGCGTCGGCCGCAACGCCAACGAGCTGGTCCGCAAGATCCGCGCCGCGCAGTACGTTCGCGCGAACCCCGGCCAGGTCTGCCCGGCCGCGTGGGAAGAAGGCGAGGAGACCCTCGCGCCTTCGCTCGACCTCGTCGGCAAGCTCTAAGAGCTAGCTGGCAAACCGGCCCCTGGCGCCTCGCGCCGGGTCGGCGGCCCGGGGCGCCCCTCCCCCTCCTCACGGCGCCTCGGGCCAACCTCTTTCGAAGACAGGAGATTTTCGCGTGCTCGACCAGGCGATGACGCAGCAGCTCAAGCAATACCTCGCAATGCTGCGCGAACCGATCGAGCTCGTCGCCTCGCTGGGCGATGATGCCAAGTCTGCGCAGACGCGCGAGCTGGTCGGCGAGATCGCCGCGCTGCACGATTCTGTCACCGCCAGCTTCGACGGGACCGACGCACGCCGCCCCAGCTTCGTCGTCCGCCGCGCGAGCGATCCCGCTAAGTGGGTCCGCTTTGCCGGGCTGCCGATGGGGCACGAGTTCACCTCGCTGGTGCTCGCGCTACTGTGGGCCGGCGGGCACCCGCCCAAGGTCTCGCCCGAGCTGCTCGAGGCAGTGCGCAATCTCGAAGGCGACTACGCGTTCGAGATGTACTTTTCGCTGTCGTGCCACAACTGCCCCGACGTGGTGCAGGCGCTCACCCTGATGGCGCTGGAGAACCCGCGCGTCACCGCGACGCTGATCGAAGGCGGAACCTTCAAGGACGAAGTCGAGCAGCGCGGCGTGATGGCGGTGCCCGCGACTTTTCTCAACGGCGAGCCGTTCTGGAACGGCAAGCTCGAGCTGGCAGAGATCCTTGCCAGGCTCGACAGCGGCGCGGCCGCTGCGGCGGCGGACAAGCTCTCCGCCAAGCCGCCGTTCGAGGTGCTGGTGATCGGCGGCGGCCCTGCCGGGGTGGCGAGCGCGATCTACACCGCGCGCAAGGGCTTCACCACCGGCATTGCCGCCGAGCGGTTTGGCGGCCAGCTCAACGACACTCTCGGGATCGAGAACCTGCCCGGCACCGGCTACACCGAAGGACCCAAGCTGGCCGCAGAGCTCCGGGCGCAAGTCGATGCCAACGCGGTCGAGCTGATCAACCTCGCGGCGGCCGAGCGGCTCGAGCCGGCGGATGAGCCGGGGGCCCTGCACACCGTTCACTTCGCCGGCGGCGGGACGCTGCAGACGCGCAGCCTGATCCTCGCCACGGGCGCGCGCTGGCGCAATCTCGGCGTGCCGGGCGAAGCGGAGTATCGCAACAAGGGCGTCGCCTACTGCCCGCACTGCGACGGGCCGCTGTTCAAGGGCAAGCGCATCGCGGTGGTCGGCGGCGGCAACTCGGGCGTCGAGGCGGCGATCGACCTCGCCAAGATCGTCGAGCACGTTACGCTCGTCGAGTTCGACACCGGCCTGCGCGCCGACGCGGTGCTGCAGGCGAAGCTGAAGAGCATGGGCAACGTCGACATTCTGACCAGCGCCCAGACCACCGAGATCACCGGCGCCGACGGGCGGGTGAACGGCCTAGTGTGGAAGGACCGAGCGACGGGCGAAGAGACGCGGCTCCCGCTCGCCGGCGTGTTCGTGCAGATCGGGCTCGTGCCCAACACCGAATGGCTCGCCGGCAGCGGGCTCGAGCTGTCGCCTCACGGAGAGATCGTTATCGACGAGGAAGGCCGCACCAACCTGCCCGGGGTGTTCGCCGCTGGCGACGCGACGACGGTGCCGTACAAGCAGATCGTCGTGGCGATGGGCGAAGGATCGAAGGCGGCGCTGTCGGCGTTCGACCACCTGATTCGCACCGAGCCGGCGCTGGCGGAGGCGGCCTGAGGCCCGCTCGTCGCAGGTGCTGCACGCGCCGTCCTTAATCGCCGCACTCGCTCGAATTGTGGCATTTAATCGATTGGACGCTTCACAGCTTCGGCGGCATTCTCCGTTTCGACGCCCCGGTCAGAGGGCCAGCGAAAAGGAGAGCGAGATGGACGCCAAGACAGGTTCGATCGAGGGCGGCTGCCCGATGGGCGGAGACGGCGGGGTGCGCGCGCTGCTGGGGCGGACCAACAAGGACTGGTGGCCCGAGATGCTCGCCACCGAAATCCTCAACCCCAATGGTCCGACCAATCCCTACGGCGAGGATTTCGACTACGCCGAGGCGTTCAACGCGCTCGACTACACGGCGCTCAAGCAGGATCTTGTCGTGCTGATGACCGACAGCCAGCCGTGGTGGCCGGCGGACTACGGCAACTACGGCCCGTTCTTTATCCGCATGGCGTGGCACGCGGCGGGTACTTACCGCACCGCGGACGGGCGCGGCGGCGCGAACAGTGGGCAGCAGCGCTTCGCCCCGCTCAATTCCTGGCCGGACAACGGCAACCTCGACAAGGCGCGCCGGCTGCTGTGGCCGATCAAGCAGAAGTACGGAAAGAACATTTCCTGGGCGGACCTGTTCATCCTTGCCGGCAACGTCGCGATCGAGAGCATGGGAGGCCCGGTGTTCGGCTTCGGCGGCGGCCGCGCCGACGTGTTCGAGCCCGAGCGCGACATCTACTGGGGCTCCGAAGACAAGTGGGTCAACGAAGGCGTGCAGACCCGCATCTCGCCCGAGCATGGCATGCACGAGCTCGAAGGCCCGCTCGCGGCGATCCAGAGGGGGCGGAT
>JBQCFR010000049.1:0-4386 GCA_051958885.1 Tsuneonella sp. | reverse complement strand
GAACTCCCCCGGATAGGCCCGCTCGCGGTCCTTTTCGCGCCAGTATTCGCCCGGGAATTCGGCGCAGAGCGCGCGCACGGCGCGGCGGATATCCGCCAGGTCTTCGGGTTCGTGCATGGGAGATGATGTCCAGTGTCGTGTCGCCCGCGACGATGCACGCGCGAGCGGCCCGCGGCAACGCTCCGTTTTGCCAGCCGGCGCTTTGACATTTGCCGCCGGAACGCGTATCTAGTTTCGGTTGAAACCAAACGAGGGACTAATCGCCCATGCCCGATCTGTTCGAAAACCCCGCCGGTCTCGACGGGTTCGAGTTCGTCGAGTTCTGTGCGCCCCAGAAGGGTGTCCTCGAACCGGTATTCCGGGCGATGGGCTTCTCCCATGTTGCGAACCATCGCAGCAAGGACGTCCAGCTCTGGCGTCAAGGCGGCATCAACCTGGTTGCGAACTACGAACCGCGCAGCGCCGCGTGGTTCTTTGCGCGCGAGCACGGGCCGAGCGCCTGCGGCATGGCGTTCCGCGTGCGCGACGCGCGCAAGGCCTATGCCATGCTGCTCGAGAAGGGCGCCGAGCCGGTGCAGGTCGAGACCGGGCCGATGGAACTCCACATCCCGGCGATCCGCGGCATCGGCGGCGCGATCGTCTATCTCGTCGACCGCTACGAAGATGCGGACGGCGACGGCCTGACGATCTACGACATCGATTTCGAGTACCTGCCCGGCGCGGAGAAGCACCCGGTGGGCGCCGGCTTCACCCACATCGATCACCTGACTCACAACGTCTACGGCGGCCGGATGAAATTCTGGGCCGATTATTACGAGACGCTCTTCAACTTCCGCGAGATCCGCTACTTCGACATCAAGGGCGAATACACCGGCCTCACCTCGAAGGCCCTGACCGCGCCCGACGGCAAGATCCGCATCCCGCTCAACGAAGAAGGCGAAGGCGGCAAGGGCCAGATCGAGGAGTTCCTGCGCGACTTCAACGGCGAGGGCATCCAGCATATCGCGCTGATCTGTGACGATCTGGTCGCCGCGTGGGACAAGCTCAAGCAGCTCGGCGTCCCGTTCATGACCGCTCCGCCGGAAACGTACTACAGGATGCTTGACGAGCGCCTGCCGGGCCACGGCGAACGCGCGGAGGAGCTCAAGACCCGCGGCATCCTTCTCGACGGCACGACCGAAGGCGGCTCGCCCCGCCTGCTGCTGCAGATTTTCGCGCAGGCGCAGGTTGGGCCGGTGTTCTTCGAGTTCATCCAGCGCAAGGGCGACGAGGGGTTCGGCGAAGGCAACTTCAAGGCGCTGTTCGAGAGCATGGAGCGCGACCAGATCGAGCGCGGTGTGCTGCAGGTCGAGGAGCCGGCGGAGTAGGCCGGCTCAGTTGACCCAAGTCGCTCTGCGGTCCTTCGACAGGCTCAGGACGAGCGGGGGGGCGGTGAGTGTTAGGAAATGTCCGCTCGTGCTGAGCTTGTCGAAGCACGCTGGGCGCATCGGTAGCGGTTGGAGATGGCTATGACTGAGCATCCGATATCCCTCGGCGGCGTTCACCACGCGGCCTATCGCTGCAAGGATGCGCGCGAGACGGTCGAGTGGTACGGCCGCGTGCTCGGCATGGACTACACCTCGGCGTTCTCCGAGGACACGGTGCCCTCCACCGGCGAGCACGATCCCTACATGCACGTGTTCCTCGACGCGGGTAACGGCAACGTGCTCGCGTTCTTCGAACTGCCCACGCAGAAGGACATGGGGCGCGACGAGAACACGCCCGCATGGGTCCAGCACCTCGCCTTCCGCGTCGCCGACGAAGAGGCGCTGCTCGCAGCCAAGACGCACATCGAGAGCGAGGGCATCGACGTGCTCGGCCCCACTCACCACGGCGTGTTCAAGTCGATCTACTTCTTCGACCCCAACGGTCACCGCATTGAACTCGCCGCCGACATCGGCACGCCCGAGCAGTACGCCGAGCTCAAGCGCGTCGCCATGCCGATGCTGGAGGAATGGAGCCGCACCAAGAAGGCTCCCCGCCACGCCGCCTGGCTGCACGAGGCGAACAAGTAGGCCCGCGTTCCTCCGTGATTGTCAGACACACGTCGCCCGCTTAAGGCTGCCCATCGGCGCGCCCGTAGCTCAGCAGGATAGAGCACCAGATTCCTAATCTGGGGGCCACCGGTTCGAATCCTGTCGGGCGCACCATTTCGCTCTCGTCCGCAGGGGGGGGGCGGAATGGTGGGTTCCAAACGGATTTGAACATCGGTGTCGGAGCGCAGCGGAGACGGGGCGGCCGCAGGCCGGCCGAATCCTGTCGGGCGCACCAATCCTACGCTTCCGCCGGATAAACGAGCGTCCCGTCCCTCTTGGTCGCCGCGGGCGTCATCTTCGCCGGTTCGACCCGGTCCGCACCCATCAGGTGGAACACCGCGCGGCCCGCTGCGAGCATGCAGTCGGCGACGAAGCGCCGGTGACAGCGCCACCAGACTGCTTCCGAGCACATCACCGCGCAGCGCCGCTCAAAGCTCAGTTCCGCGAGTTGCGCCATGCCGCGGTGGAACTCGGCCGACTGCATGTAGTCGGCGTAGTTGTGGAAGCTCTGGTTGGTCCAATAGGCGTTGAGCTCGGGCGGCACGTCGGGAGATTTCCTGCGCCGACCGCCCAGTTCGGCGATCCGCAGATGCCCGATCTGGTACGGCGCAAGCGCCTTGGGCAGCGTGTCGAGATTGTACTGCGGATTGGTGCGCGAGCGCGGGGTGCTGCGGATATCGACCAACATGTCGACGGCGCCGCACCGCAGCAGCTCGACAAATTCCGGGATCGAGCGCGTCGAGTGACCGATGGTGTAAATGGGCGGAACGTCGCTCATGCCAGCGCCGCCCGCACCTGGCGGCGCAACTCGGGAAGGACCTCGGCGGCGAACCACGGATTGCGCTCAGCCCACATGCGCGAGCGCCACGAGGGGTGCGGCAGCGGAAACACGCCCGGCCCGAAATCGCGGAAGGCGCGCACCCGCTCGGTCATCGCGCCGCGGCCGAGGACCGCTGCCTGCGCATAAGTGCCGATCAGCAGCGTGAGCCGCAGGTCGCCGAGGTGTCCCAGCAGGCGCTCCCGCCATAGCGGGGCGCACTCGGGGCGTGGCGGCGCGTCGCCGCCCTTGCCCATCCGCCCGGGATAGCACAGGCCCATCGGCACGATCGCCACGCGCGCCGGATCGTAGAATTCCTCCCGCGAGACGCCCATCCACTCGCGCAGACGCGCGCCCGAATCGTCGTCGAACGGCACGCCGCTGGCATGGACCTTGGTGCCTGGCGCCTGGCTCGCGACGAGGATGCGCGCGGTCGGCGAAATCTGGAGGACCGGGCGCGGGCCTAGCGGCAGGACGGCGCTGCAGGCTCGGCAGGCGCGAACCTCGGCCAGCAATGATTCGAACTGCGCGTTCGCGCTCAGTTGAGCTCCTCCGGGGGCGCGACCGGAAAGGGTAGCGGCGAGACGGGAATGCCCTCGTCGATCAGCCCCTTGGCCTCCTCGATCGTCGCCTGCCCGTGGATCGTCGCATGGTCGCGCTCGCCGTAATGCATCGCGCGGGTCTCGTCGGCGAACCTGGCGCCGACCCATGTGCTCTCCTTGAGTGCCTTGGCCTGCGCCTCGGCGAGCGCCTTCATCGCCTTGCGCACCTCGGGCGGCATCGTGCGGTTGGCAAGCGGATGACGCGCCGGGACAGCCTCGGCGCGCGTGTTGCCCTTGGCCGGCACGGCAGGAGCCATCGGCGCCTTGGCGACCTCGGCCGAGCCGCACTGCGGGCAACCGACGAGACCGCGTGCCTGCTGGCGCGCGAAATCCTCGGACGAACCGAACCAGCCTTCGAACCGGTGCCCTTCGGCGCAGGAGAGGTCGAACACGATCATACGAAGGCTAGTTGGGAATTTCCCGCCGGTTGGCAAGGCTGGGGAGCTGCCGGCGGACCTCGGCGACACGACCCAGGTCGATCTCGGCGAAGGCCAGGCCAGGCGCTTCGCCGCCCATGTCGAGCACGACCTCGCCCCACGGGTCGATCACCAGGCTGTGGCCGTAGGTCTTGCGGCCATCCGCATGCTCGCCGACTTGCGCCGCAGCGACGATCCAGGCGCTCGCCTCGATCGCGCGGGCGCGCTGGAGCACGTGCCAGTGCGCGGCGCCGGTCGGTACCGTGAACGCCGCGGGAATTGCGATGACGTCGCAGCTTCTCCTGCCAAGTTCCTCGAACAAAACGGGAAATCGAATGTCGTAGCAGACGGTAAGGCCCAGCCTGCCGACCGGAGTCTCGGCGGTGACCACCTTGCGCCCCGGCGTATAGGCGGCGGATTCGCGCCAGCTTTCGCCGCTGTCGAGATCGACGTCGAACATGTGGATCTTGTCGTAG
>JBQCFR010000048.1:0-4497 GCA_051958885.1 Tsuneonella sp. | reverse complement strand
GGAACCGTCACCTTCGGCGCCGGGGTGCTGTTCTTCCCGATCGACTACGTCCTCGGCGACGTGCTGACCGAAGTCTATGGCTATGCCCGCGCGCGTCGCTGCATCTGGGCCGGGTTCGTCGCGCTGATGTTCATGGTGTTCATGTCGTGGGTCGTGGTGAACATCCCCGCCGCTCCCGACTGGGCGCTTGCCTCGAGCACATACACGATTGACGGCCATCAGGTCACCGCGCCCAACCAGGCGGCGTACGAAGCGTTGTTCGGACAAACTCCGCGGATCGTGTTCGCCTCGCTGATCGCCTTCTGGGCGGGCGAGTTCGTCAACAGCTTCGTCATGGCGAAGATGAAAATCTGGACCGGCGGCCGGCTGCTGTGGACCCGCACGATCGGCTCGACGCTGTTCGGCGAGGGGGTCGATTCGGCCCTGTTCTACCCGCTCGCCTTCCTCGGCGTGGCCGGGTTCACCACGCACGCGGTGATCGAGCTGGCGCTGGCGCAATGGATCATCAAGACGCTGTGGGAGGTGCTGCTGACGCCGGTCACCTACGCGATCATCGGTGCGCTGAAGCGGCGCGAGGGAGTGGAGGTGTTCGACACCGGCACCGACTTTTCTCCCTTCGCGCGGACCCGGACACGTCCCGCCGACTGATGCGAGAAAGGGGCCGATCCTCGCGGACCGGCCCCTCCTCCCCCTTCAAGCGACGAGCGCTTAGAAGCTGAACCCCGCCGCGATACCGTAGCGGCGCGGCTCGAGCGTGAAGATGTTGCTGAACAGGCCCGACGAGGCGTCAGTCACGTAGAGACCCGTGATCGAGTTGGAGTCGAAGATGTTCTGCACGAAGCCCCGCACGAACCAGCGGCTGTCCGGTCCGTTGAGCTGGATCTGCGCGTTCGCCTGGACGAACGGAGCGATCCGGTTGACGGGGCCGTTGAACACGTTGCCGTACTGCGTTCCGGTCATGGTCACGTCGAAGCGCGGAACCAGAGTCATGCCGTTGTTGAACGGCGCGGTGTACTGGATTCCCATCGAGGCCTTGTAATTCGGCGCCTGCGGCAGCTTGTTGCCCTTGATGTTCACCTCGACACCTGGGCTCAGGACCTGGATACCACCGAACGCAGCGCCGTTGGTCTTGGCGATCGCATCGAGCGCCGCGCAAATGCTGAACGCGCCGCCGGAAGCGATGCCCGAATATTGCGGGAACGCGGTGACACCTTGCAGCGGGTTCGTGGTGGGGGCGTGTCCGGTCACGGCGCCGGAATTGATGATCCCGTTGACCGTGTTCACGAACGCAGTCGGCCCGCCTGGAGCGCTGCCCGTGACGGCGCAGAGCGCACCGTTGGTGATGTCCTTGATGATCACGGCGTTCGGATCGCCGCCGCCCGGATCGCGCGGGTTCGAGAAGAACTGATCGCCCGCAACCTTCGCGTTCAGGTAGCTGACGCCCATGTTGATGAGCCAGCGATCCGACGGATGAATGACGGATTCGAGTTCGATGCCCCAGATATTCGCGTCAATCGTGTCGTTGACCGACGTGCGCGCGATGATGCGGCTGAGCTGGAGCCCTTTGTACTTGTAGTAGAAGCCGGTCAGGTTCAGCTGCAGCGCGCCGTTGAGGAAAGTGTTCTTGGTGCCGATCTCGAACGCGTCGATGTGCTCGGGACCGAACGCCTCGGGGACTGCGAAGACCGGCGAGAGCGGCGGGTTGATGCCGCCTGACTTGTAACCCCGCGAATAGGACGCGTAGACCAGGTTACTCGGGGTGATCTGGAAGTCGAGCACCGCACGGCCGGTGATCGCGTCGAACCCGACGTGCCGGTCCTGGAACAGCTGGTTGCCCGCGACCCCCGGATCGGCATCGAAGCTGCCGACGAAGGGCGAGGAGAACGGATCGCCGTCGTTGCTGTAGGGATTGAGGAAGTTGGCCAGCGTCGTGCGCGCCTCAACCGACTTCTTGTCGTTGTTGTAGCGGATGCCGCCGGTTAGCTTCAGGCGATCGGTGATGTTGTAGTAGACCTCACCGAAGATGCCGTAGCTCTTGAGTTCGAACGTCGGCGTATTGTTCCGATAGAACGAGGTGGCGAGATATGACGGCATCAACCCGTTGCCTAGGCTGGTAAACGAGCCGAGTAGCCCGGTGATGTAGTCGATCGCGAACGCATTCACATAATAATCGACGTTCTTCGCCTTGGAATCGGCGTAGATCGCGCCCACGAGGAAGTTAAGCGGGCCATCGAAATCGCTCGAGACGATCGCTTCAGCCGACCAGGACTTACCCTCGCCAACGGACCGGTCGAAACCGCCGGGAGTGTCGCCGCAGATCGAGTAACCTTCGAACGCGCCGAGATTGTCCGCGCGCGTATCGGAGGTGCAGAGCGGACCGTTCGGACCCCCTGGAATAAGTGCTGCGGCGACCGGTGAGAAGTACGACGCGAGCCCGGGACCCACGAGCGCAGGATTCGCGAACACCGCGAGCTTGTTGAGGGCGGCCTGCAAATTCGCGCGGCTCGCCACACCGAGGTTGTAGTCCTGCCGCGAATCGACCTTGGTTTCCTGGTAAATCCCTGTCAGCGATACATTGATCTTGCCGAACTGCTGGTCGAGGTGGCCCTGAAGTTGCAGTTCGCGCGCGTAGTATTCCGGGGTGAACGGCGTGCCGACGGTGCGCGCGTCCTGGGGCTCCTGGTAATTGGCGAATGCGTCCGGACCGTAGAGGCTGTTGAGCCCGAAGCCGCCCGGAATACCGTTGAGCTGGAGGAATTCCTCCGAACCGAGAGTGCCGGTGAATGTCGAGTTGGAGTTTGTCTTGGCGAACCCGCGCTGGGCGTTGAGGCAGCCCAGGATACCCGTCGGGTCACGCTGGCAGAGCTGCTTCTGGATGCGCAGACGGTCGTCGCGCTCGTGGAAGTAGTAGCCCATCAGGTCGAGCGTGGTGCTGCTGCTCGGCTCCCACCGCAGCGAACCGCGCACCGCGTACATGTCGCGGCCATCGATCTGCGTGTCGTCGTAGTTGTTGTGCGTGTAGCCGTCGCGGTTAAGGTAGAAGCCCGCCACGCGCACGCCGAGCGTGTCGCCGATCGGCAGGTTGACCATGCCCTTCAGCTTGATCGAATTGTAGTTGCCGTACTCGGCTTCGCCCTTCGCGTGGAACCCGGAGAGGTCGGGCTTGGCGGTGACGAAGTTGATCACGCCCGAAGTCGCGTTGCGCCCGAACAGGGTTCCCTGCGGGCCGCGCAGCACCTCGACGCGCTCCAGATCGAAGTATTCGGTTTCGAACAGGCGGGTGCCGAACAGCGGCGAGCCGTTGGTGTGAATCGCGGTCGCGCTGTCGCACGTCGTGCCGACGCAGAGGTCGCCGATGCCGCGGATGGTGAAGCTCGAACCGGTGAAGTTGCCCTTGGTGAACGTGATGTTGGGCAAGGTCAGCTGCAGGTCGCTGGCGTTGTCGATCTGCTGGGCTTCGAGCGCTTCCTGGGTGAAGGCGCTAACCGCGATCGGCACGTTTTGCAGCGCTTCGCTGCGGCGCTGCGCGGTGACGACGATGACGTTGCCGCTTTCTACCGGCCCCGCCCGTTCGGTCTCGTCCGGCGGGCTCTGCGGCGATGTGTCCTGGGCATACGCGGGGACGGACACGACACCCACGCAGATTCCGGCCAACAGGGCTGCTTTGACCCTCATTCGTCCTCTCCTATGTTTGGCCGTCTATTCGCGGCCTGGAACATTGGAAGCGAAGCTAATGCAATCTCAGGGTTGCTGGCAATAGCTGCTGACGCGCACGGAAAGCACCGGGAGCATCTAATCCGCGACGGAATATTGCTCAAAGTGGCGCGATAGCGCGTTTTACGCTACGTAAAGCCCATCTTTGCCGGCGTTGTATTCCGGCAACAAGGTTCGATGAAAAATTAGCCGGGCTGTCGAAAACTGGCCGAAAAGGGGTGGCGCGACGCGAGACTCGCCCCTATGCGGCCCCGCAAACCTGCTGCCTTTTCAAAGCAGCGAGGCGCTCTCCGCAATCGCCGTGATCGTCCGCTTGCCACTTTCGTCGCGGCCGAGCTGCACGATGACGTCGATCACGCTGGCGGCATAGGCGATGGTGTCGGCGCGGCTGAGGCCGATGCCGGTCTGCATCACCATCAGCGCCAGCTGCTCGAGCGCGCCGCGCAAGCTGTTGGCGTGAATGGTCGAAAAGCTGCCCGGGTGCCCGGTGTTGATCGCCCGCAGGAAGCTGACGCTCTCGGCACCGCGCAGCTCGCCCAGCACGATGCGGTCGGGCCGCAGCCGCAGCGCGGCCTGGAGCAGTTCGTTGGCGGTGACTTTCGCCTCGCCCAGCTCGCCCTTGACCGCCACCAGTCCGACACCGTTGTCGCCCGGCAGCTTGAGCTCGGGAGTATCTTCGACGAGGACCACGCGCTCCCGCCGCGGAATCTCGCCGAGCATCGCGTTGAGGAACGTCGTCTTGCCGGTGCTCGTCCCGCCCGAGATCAGGATCGTGCGGCGCTG
>JBQCFR010000047.1:0-2595 GCA_051958885.1 Tsuneonella sp. | reverse complement strand
GTCGGCGCGGGCCAGCAACCGGGTGAGACCATCGGCAACGGCAAGGCGATCGCGCTGACCTTCGCGCGTGAGGGCGCGGAGGTGCTGTGCGTCGACCGCGACGGCGAGCGTGCCGCGGCCACCGCCGCCGAGATCGCCGCTGCCGGCGGCACCGCGTTCGCGCTGGCCGCGGATATCGTCACCGACGCCGAGTTCATCGTCGCCGCCGCGCTCGACCGATGGGGCCGGATCGATGTCTGCGTCGACAACGTCGGCATCGGGCACCGGCGCGATGGACCGGCGCACGCACACGACGACGACGCCTTCGAGATGGTATTCGCGGTCAACTTCACCGGGGCGCGCAAGCTGGTGAAAGCGGCGCTGGGGCCGATGCGCGCCAGCGGCAGCGGGTCGATCGTGCTGGTCAGCTCGCTGGCCGCGACTGCCGGCGCGAACATGGTCGCTTACGAGGTCTCCAAGGCGGCCCTCAACCGGCTCGCCACCGCCACCGCGCTCGGCTCCGCCAGGTACGGCGTGCGCTGCAACGCGATCCTGCCGGGGCTGATCGATACCCCGATGGGCGTCGGCGGCACCGCCGAGCGCGATCGGCGCGACCTCGCCGCGCAACGCGTCGCGCGCAACAAGATGGTGCCGCTCAAGGGTGGCATGGGCACCGCGTGGGACGTCGCCAATGCGGCGCTGTTCCTCGCCTCGGACGAGGCGCGCTTCGTCACCGGGGTACTGCTGCCGGTCGATGGCGGCCAGGGGGCGCGCATCGGCTGATTGCGCTCCCGCGCCCGCGCGCGCATCACGTGCGCACAAGGGGGAACGCGCAATGGGCATGATGGAGATTCTCGGCCTCGCGGGCAGCGTCAGCCTGCTCGCCGGTTGGCGGCTCTACCTGGCGATCTTTGCAACGGGACTGGCGATGCGCTTGGGCGCGCTGCCGCTTCCGGGTCACCTCCACGCGCTCGACGCGCTAGCCAATCCGTGGGTCATGGGTATCGCTGCGCTAGCCGCGGTGATCGAGTTCCTCGCCGACAAGGTCGCCTGGCTCGACAGCGCGTGGGACGCGGTGCACACCGTCGTGCGGCCGCTTGGGGGGCGCTGCTCGCGCTGGCGATCGTCGATCCGGGCGATCCGGCAACGCAGGCGATCGCGTTCATTCTCGGCGGCGGCGCGGCGCTCGCGGCGCACGGCGGGAAGGCCGGCGCGCGCGCCGTCGTCAACGCCAGCCCCGAGCCGTTCAGCAACGTCGCGGTATCGACCGCCGAGGACGTGGCCAGCGCAGGGCTGCTATGGCTCGCCTACGCGCACCCATACGTCTCCGGCGCCATTGCGCTAGCGCTGCTCGCGCTGACCGCGTGGCTGCTGCTGCTCGCCCGCCGCGTGCTGCGGCGCCTGCTGCGCCGCCGCCCGCGGCCGAACGCTACGCCGCCCGGCTGAGCGGCGCCGCCTGCCCCGGCTTGAGGACGATCTTGGTGTAAGTGTCCTGCTCGTCGTGGAACTTCTGGTAGCCCTCGGGCCCCGCCTCGAGCGGCATCCGGTGGCTGATCAGGAAAGTGGTGTCGATCTTGCCTTCGGCGATCGCGGTGTAGAGCGGCTGGGTGTAGCGCTGGACGTGAGTCTGCCCGGCCTTCACCGTCAGGCCTTTCTCCATCAGCGAGCCGATCGGGAACTTGTCGAGGAACCCGCCATAGACGCCGGGGATCGACACATTGCCGCCCTTGCGGGTGGCCATGATCACCTGCCGGATCACATGCCCGCGGTCGGTGCCGAGGAAGGTCGAGACCTTGATCTGGTCGATCACGTTGTCGAGGAACGCGCCGTGCGCCTCGAGCCCGACGCAGTCGATCGAGCAATCGGGGCCGATCCCGCCGGTCATATCCTGCAGCGCCTCATAGACCTTGGTCTCCTCGAAGTTGATGACTTCCGCGCCGAATTTCTTCGCCAGCTCCAGGCGGTGCGGGAAGTGGTCGATCGCGATCACGCGTTCCGCGCCCATCAGGAACGCCGACTGGACCGCGAACAGGCCGACCGGGCCGCAGCCCCACACGGCGACTGTGTCGCCCGGCTCGATGTCGCAGTTTTCGGCCGCCATCCACCCAGTGGAAAGGATATCGGTCAGGAACAGCACTCTCTCGTCTTCCAGGCTATCGTCGGGGATCACGAACGGGCCGACGTCGCTGTAGGGGACGCGCACGTACTCGGCCTGCCCGCCCGAATAGCCGCCGGTGAGGTGGCTGTAGCCGAAGATGCCCGCCATCGGTTCGCCGAGCTGCTCGCGGCCCCAGTCCATCTTGTCGGCCGGGTTGCTATTGTCGCAGCACGAATACTGCAGCTTCTTGCAGTGGTAGCACTGGCCGCACGCGATCGGGAACGGCACGATGACGCGCTGCCCTTTCTTGAGCGTGCTCTTGGCGCCGATCTCGACCACTTCGCCCATGAATTCGTGGCCGAGCACGTCGCCCGGCATCATCTGCGGGACGGACCCGGCATACACCGGAAGCGCGGCGCCGCAGATCGCGGTCGACGTGATGCGGATGAGCGCATCGCGCGGGTTGCGGATTTCGGGATCGTCGCCCGTGTCGCAGCGGACGTCGTGCTTGCCGGGCC
>JBQCFR010000046.1:0-7159 GCA_051958885.1 Tsuneonella sp. | reverse complement strand
CCGCCCCACTGGTCGACCGCCGCCATGCCCATCGGCACGTAGACGAGCCCGAGCCCCTCGTCGGCCGAGGCCATCGTCCAGCTGTTGGGCGATGACGGCACGAAGGTGCCGGTCACGCCGCGCGGCGAGGTATCGGCGGGCTTACCCGGATCGAACGCCCACACGGGCTTGCCGGTGTGCACGTCATAGGCGCGGATGACGCCCGAGGGCATGAAGGTGGAGCGGTTGTCGAACACCGCGCCGCCGAAGATGATCAGGTCGCGCGTGACCACCGGCGGCGAGGTGATCTGCCACCAGCCGCGCTTCTGCGGCGGCTGTCCGGGCCAGACCTCGACCTGGCCGTTGACGCCGAAGCCGCCGCACGGGCGGCCCGTGAGCGCGTCGAGCTCGATCAGCCGCGCGTCGTTCGTCCCCTCGATGATCCGCTGCGCGCACGGCGCGCTCGCCGCGCCCGGCGCCACGCCATCGTCGGCGTGGTACGACACGCCGCGGCAGGTGAGGTGCTGCATGTCCTTCGAATCCGCGATGTGGGGATCGTAGCGCCACACCTGCTTGCCGGTCTCCGCGTCGAGGGCGATGACCAGGTTGTGCGGGGTGCACACGTACAGCAGGTTGCCGACCTTGATCGGGGTGACCTCGTACGTGAATTCGTCGGGGTCGTTCGGGCGCTTCACGTCGCCGGTGTCGAAGCGCCAGACCTGCTCGAGCTTGTCGGCGTTGGCGGGGGTGATCTGCGCGAGCGGCGACCAGCGCTGGCCCTTGAGCGAGCCGCCGTAGGCCGGCCAGTCGCCCGCGGCGAGCAGCGGATCGACCTGCACCGGGCCGCCCGGGGTCGTCGCGATCCGGCCGTCCAGCCGATGCTCGTCGTGGCTGAGCGCGACCACCGCGACCACTACCGAGATCGCGATCGCACCGAGCAGCGGCCAGGCCGGCCCGGGCCACTTGCGCTCGGCGCTCAGCGGCCGCGCCACCCACGGCAGCGCGAGGAGAACGGCGATCGGCACGAGGATGTCGCCGCGCGGGGCGAGCTGCCAGAAGTCGAGCCCGACCTCCCACACCGCCCACGCCATCGTCGCGAGCACGATTGCCGCGTAGAGCCACAGCGCCGCCGCGCGCCGGCGCCACAGCAGCCAGGCATCCACAAGCAGCGCGACGCCCGCGATGGCGTAGTAGAGCGAGCCGCCTCGCGCCACGAGCACGACGCCGCCCACCAGCAGCGCGAGACCTATGACTGCGAGCACCGCAGACATGATCGTCGGGAAAAGCGAATTGCGCGAAGTATCGTCAGTCATGCGAGCGGCCCACCTGCAAGGCAAACGGGACCCGGCTCGAGCGGTTCCGAGGCGAGGCCGCGCCCCGGCTCGTCAGGTCAGTGCCCCTCGTGCATCATCGCGTGCATCTCGCCGACCATCAGCATCGGCGCGGGGTGATCGAGGCTGTGCCACTGCGCCGGGTCGGCGGGGATCGCGGTCCATGCGTTCTCGCCCTTGGTGCAGGTCTGGACCGCGGGGAAATAGAGCGGCCCGGCGCTCGCGGGCAGCTTCATCATCAGCCCGAACTGGTCGAACTCGTCGGCCGGCAGGCTGCCGGTCCAGGTCACCGCCGCGACCCGCTCGGTGATCGTCGCCCCGCCCTCGCCCGCTACCGGCTGCGGCAGCTTCGCGCGCTCGATCTTGAGCGTCCAGCCCGGCTTGGGCTGCGGGCGCGCGCTGAGCACCGCCGGCGGGATTTCCACCCGCAGCGAAACGGTCCCCGCCTCGCCGCAGCCGTGGCTCACCCGCAGGAACCCGGCGTAGTACGAACCCGCCGCCGCGCTGGGCTCGGCGAACACGATATGCGCGGCGGCCGGAGCGGCGATCAGCGCGGCGGCGGCGGCGGCGGCGAGCAGGGTGGTTTTGTGCAGCACTTGGGCCTCCTTCAAAATGCGAACCGCGCGCCGCCGAATAGCGAGCGCCCCTCCCCGGGGAAGAACACGGCGGTGCTCGCCGCCCGCGCGTCGGTCACCGCGGCGAACTCGGCGGTGTAGCGCTTGCCGGTGAGGTTGCGCGCGTCGACGAACAGGGTCGCCGGGCCGACGGCGATCCCAGCCGCAAGGTTGAGCACGGCATAGCCCGGTGCCTTCAACGTGTTGGCGTAATCGACCCACGTGTCGCTCATCCGCCAGTCGAGCGCCGGCTCGACATAGAGCCCGTGCCCGCCCTCGTAGCGCAGCGAGACGCGGTACTGCTGCTCGGGCGCGACCGGCAGGCGGTTGTCGCCGTAGAACGGATCGCCGCGAAAGCGGAAGTCCGACCAGGTCCACGTCTGGCGCAGCCGCAGCCGCGTGGCGGCGCGGTCGATCAGCTTCCAGTCGAGGCTCGCCTCGATCCCCTGGTGGCGGGTGCGATCGGCGTTGAACACCGTTGCCGGCACGCTCGGCGCGGGCAGGTAGCTCAGCAGCTCGCCGCGCACCGCCGCGCGGTGGTACGTGAGGTCCCAGGTCAGCGCGCCTGCGCTGCCGCGGGTGCCGACCTCGGCGGTCCACGCGCGTTGCGGCTCGAGCGGGACGAACGCCGATCCGCTGGTGTTCGTCTGCGTCAGCGCGCCGAAGTGCGGCGGTTCGACCGAGCGCGTGTAGTTGCCGTAGACCTGCACCCGGCCGCGCTCGAACAGCAGGCCGACGCGGGGCGCGAACCAGTCGTAGTCGCGCTGCGCGGTGCGCGCGCCGAGCCGGTCGGCGTAGTCGCGCGTCGCCCGCCCCCACGATCCGCCGGCGACGAGCGCCAGCTCCGGCAGCACGAAGAACCGCCCTTCGGCGAACACGTCGAGCCCGCTCGCGTCGAGTTGCGCATCGCCGATCCGCGGCCCGTTCGCGCCGCCGAAGTTGAGGAACAGGTCCTGCTGCGTGCCGCCCGCGCGGTAGTAGGCGCCGAAGAACAGGTCCGCCTTGCGCCCCGCGAGCTGGCCGGTGAGATCGAAGCGACCGAAGGCGCCGCGCGTGTGCGTGTCCTGGTCGATCACGATCGAGATCGGGTGGTGCAGGTCGGTTTGCGTCGCATAGACGCCGCCCTCGAACGTGAGCCCGTCGGCCAGCCGCAGCCGGGTCTGCAGCGTCCCGCGCAGCACGTCCTGGTCGCGGTGCTGCTTGCGCTCCACCGCGCCGGCCCCGGCACTCCGGGGATTGTGGAGCGCATCCGCCAGCGTGAGCGCGGCGGGCACTTCCTGGTCGATCGTCGCGCCGTAGAGGATCGCGCGCACTTCGTTGCCATCGCCGAAGCTGTACCCGAGGTTCACCCCGCCGCGCAGCTCGCGGCTCGCCTCCTGCACGCGGTAGCCGTCCGAGCGGTAGGCGTTCGCCGAGCCGTACCAGTCGAACGCACCCGCGCTGCCCGCCGCGGCGCCCTGCAGCCGCGCGGTGTTCCACGATCCGCCCTCGGCGCGCAGCTCGTACGGGCTCGCCGCCGTGCGCCCGGTCGGGGTGACGAAGTTCACCGCGCCGCCGAGCTGCGCGCCGCCGAAGCGCAGCGCGTTGCCGCCCGTGTCGACCTCGATGTAGCGCGCGCCGAGCGGGTCGATCTTCTGGAAATCGGAAAAGCCGTCGGCATCGGCGAACGGCACCCCGTCCTGCGCCAGCAGCACCCCGCGCTGGTGATAGCTCTGGTCGAGCCCCGAGCCGCGGATCGAAAGCCGCGATTCCTCGCCGTAGCGCTTGTTCGACAGCACGCCGGGCACGTCGCGCAGCAAGTCGGGCAGACCGACGACCGCGCGGTCGCGGTAGGCTTCGGCCGCCACCACAGCAACCGAGCCCGGCGTGCGCGAGAGCCGCTCGCGCGCTTCGGCGACGACCGGCGGGTCCTCGGCGTCGCGGTGGCCGGTGACGATGATCGGCGGGGACTCGGCGGCGGCGTCCGCCGCCGCGGCGGGCGCGGCGAGGCCGGCGATCAGCAGGAGCCCGGGCGTGACCTTGTGCATGCTCACCTTGCGCTGAGGCCCGGCGGAGCCCGCATAACTGGCCGCGCCTTAGGACCCGGGCCGCGGAATGTCAGCCGGCAACTTGGCACACGCAGCGGGAATTTTCCGTTTTCCTACACGCCGCGCGCGTGCCTAATACCGCCGCCTTCCCAGTCGGTGAGCGAGGGCGACAATCATGCAGCGCAAGGCAATCTTCGACGCGGTCCGGCGGATGCTCGGGCGCGGCTTTTCCCAAGCCGATGTCCGGGCGCTCGACGCGGCGATCGAGGCCGCCGCTGGCGAGCCTGCGGTTTCCTTCCAGGACACTGTGACAGGTGTGACAGCGCCCCTTGCTCGGGTGACCGTCGGCGCCGCGGGACTGGCGCTGATCCGCCGGTTCGAAGGGCTCGCCCGTGTGCGTCCGGATGGTCTGATCGAAGCCTACCCCGACCCCGGCACGGGCGGCGCGCCATGGACCATTGGCTGGGGCGCGACCGGCCCGGACATCGGGCCGCAGACGATCTGGACCCGCGAGCACTGCGACGCGCGCCTTGCCGCCGACGTGGCGCGCCACGCCGACGAGGTCTCCGCCGCGATCGGCGAGGCGCCGACCAGCCAGGCGCAGTTCGATGCGCTGGTCAGCTTCCACTACAACACCGGGGCGATCGCGCGCGCGACGCTCACGCGCAAGCACGTCGCCGGCGACTTTTCCGGAGCAGCCGCCGAGTTCGCCCGCTGGAACCGGGCGGGTGGCCACGTGCTCGCCGGATTGACACGCCGCCGCGCCGCCGAAGCCGCGCTCTACCGCAGCGGCTCGTGAGGCCTGCGGTGTGACGCGGGAGCGACAGCTTTCAGGTTGTCTGCGGTTCATGGAACCGCCCGGCGGCGCGCATCGTTGCTTCGGCCAAAGGAGTTTTAACATGCGCAAGTTTCTCGAAGGTGCCGCAGCGATCGCGATGTCCGCGAACATGGCGCACGCGGACCCGCGCAATGGCCACGGAGGCGGCGGCCGAGCGGAGCACGGGCCGTCGATGCACCAGAGCGCACCGATGGCGCAGCGCGGCGGCGGGAACGACCGCGGCCAGGCGCAGCACGGGCCCTCGATGCACCAGAGCGCGCCGAAGATGGTGCAGCACGAGCCCGCGCACAGGGCCGACAAGGGGCCGTCGATGCGCCAGTCGAACGCGCACAGCATGGCTGATCGCGGGCCCGCCAGGCAGGAGGCGCGCGAGCACGGAAACAGCGCCGCCCGGCAGGCGGAACATGGCAATGGCCATGCCTCCGCGCTCGCGGTGCGCGATGCTCGGCGCGATATCTCGCAGGACTTCGATCACGGCCAGGGCGCCGGTCGCCAGCGTGCTTCCGCGAGCTTCGATAGCGACCGCCGCGTGCGGCAGGTGGATCGCGTCGTCAACTTCCGCCCCGACGTCAACCGCGGGCTCATCGACGGGTGCCCCCCGGGCCTCGCCAAGAAGCAGAACGGCTGCATGCCGCCGGGACTGCTCCAGCCGCAACGCGAGTACCGCTACCGCCAGACGTACTACCAGCCCGACTGGTGGGGCTACAATTCGCTGAATGACCGGGTCTATTACGACAACGGCTACCTCTACCGGCTCGGCAGCAACAACAGCGTGCTGGGCTACATCCCGCTGCTCGGCGGGGCGCTGTCGATCGGCAACCCGTGGCCCAGCTACTACGAGCCGGCGCCGGTGCCGGACTATTACACCGACTACTACAACCTGGGTCCGGCGAACGACTACCGCTACGCCGACAACGTGCTCTACCGGATCGATCCGCAGACTTCGGCGATCAGTTCGATCGCGGCGCTGCTGACGGGCGATCAGTTCGGCATCGGCCAGCCGATGCCGCTGGGTTACGACGTGTACAACGTTCCCTACGCGTACCGGGACCGGTACTACGACACGCCGGACGCGAACTATCGCTACGCCGACGGGTACATCTACCAGGTCGATCCCAAGACCCAGCTAATCGCCGCTGCGATCCAGCTGCTCACATGATCAGGAGACGTTCGATGGGCCCGTTCCGCATCGCCGCCGGCGCACTCGCGCTCGCCGCGCTCGTCCCGCTGGGCGCGTGCGACCACAAGTCGGACAGCAAGGGCAAGACCGAGGCGAAGGCGGCCCCGGCCGGGACCCTCGCCTCCGCCATCGCGGGCGCGCCCAAGCTGTCGACGGTGTCGTCGGCGTTCACCGATGCGGGCCTCGCAACCGTGTTCGACGGGCCCGGCAGCTACACCGTGCTCGCGCCGCAGGACGATGCCTTCGCCCAGCTCGGCAAAGGGACCGACCTGTCGTCGCCCGAACTGCGCCCGGTGCTGGTCGCCATGCTGCGCGATCACATCCTTCCCGGCGCGGTCACCCCCGATGCCATCCGCCAGGCGATCAAGGCCAAGGGCGGACCGGTGAAGATGCGCACGCTCGGCGGCGGGGTGGTCACCTTCTCCGCCTCGGGCGACGACATCATGGTCGAAGGGGAGAAAGGCAAGACCGCCAAGCTCGACGGCCAGGCGGTCACCGCCAGCAACGGCGTGGTGCTGCCGATCGACGGGCTGCTCAAGACCCCGCAGCCGGTCGCCCCGGCCAAGGCCTGACCGCGCGCCTCAGTAATCCTTGCTCACCTGCGCTACGATGCTGTCGCGCCCGATGGTCGAAACGCTGGCCAGCAGCGACAGCCACGAGGTCACCCTGAACTCGAGCTGGGTCGCGCTGTAGCCGCGTCCATCGGTGATGATCTCGACGTAGAAGCGCCGGCCGATGTTCTTGCCCAGCGCGATGCCGGTGCCGCGGCCGATCGCCGGATCGGCGCTGACGATGCGGAGACGGTCGAGCCCGATCGCGGTGCGCAGCTTGTTGATCGGGTCCATCCCCCCGCCGCCGCGCAGCGAGGCGACGGCCGCGCCGAGCTGGAGCACGTCGGTCGCCGACAGGTTGGTGATCGAGCCGCCGAACAGTAGCCGGGCGAGGATCTCCTCCTCGGGCAGCGACGGGTTCGAAATGAACGAGATCTCGGGTTCCTGCGCGCTGCCCTGGACCTTGACCACGACGTCGATGCCGTTCTGCTTGGACTCGGCAGCGATATCGAGCCGCGGATCGATCGGCACGTTGTCGTCGAAGTTGATCCGCCCCCGGGTGAGGTCGAAGCGGGTGCCGGCGAAGCTGTAGGAGCCGCGCACCATGTTCGCCTCGCCGCCGATGCGCGGCGCGTCGGT
>JBQCFR010000045.1:0-2429 GCA_051958885.1 Tsuneonella sp. | reverse complement strand
CAGCCAGCTCCGCGGCGCCTTCGATGTCGAGCGGTACGCCCAGCTGGCGTGCGAAGTGGTTGCGGGTGCCGAGCGGCAGGATGGCGAGTTCGCCGCCGCGCGCCGAGGCGATATGCGCCGCGGTGGCGAGCGTTCCGTCGCCGCCGCCCACCACCAGGCGCGGGGCCGCCGAGTGGCGTTCGATCGCCGTCGCGAGCTCGTCGGAGCTGACGAGATGCAGCGCGATCTCGCAATCCGCGGCGGCGAACGCCCGCTTGAATTGCTGCTCGAGTTCCTCACCGGCGCTGGCGGCCGTTCCGCCGGAGCGGTTCACGATCACCGGCAGGGGCGAGCGCTGGGGCAAGTGCCTCTGCCGGCTGTCAGGCGCCGCCGCTTCGCGCGGTTACGATCCACGCGGCAGCGGGTAATGCAACGATAGACCCCGATCGGTTTGCTTCGAGGAAGCGCCGCAGCCGGCCGACGAAGTCCTCCCGCTCGTCTTGCGCCAGTTGCGCCGCACCGCGGGCAGCCGGACCGATTGCGAGGAAGTACGACAGCGCGTCGGCCACCGGGTTATCGCCCGAACCGGCGACGTAGGCCCAGTCGACCTTCGAGAAGGTCACATCGCGCCAACCCGCCTTGCCGAGGATTGCTTCGACGCGCGCGGGATCGGCGAACGCGAATGGGCCCGGCGCATTGGTATCCGGCGCATCGTCGCCAGCCTCGGGCAGCAGGCGCGCGACTTCGCTGGCCCAGCCATTCTCCTGGCGGTCGCGGAAGCATGAGAACACGAGCCGCGCATCGGGCGCTGCGACTTCGCGCAAGTGCGCGAAGGCGGCCTCGGGCCGATCGAAGAACATCACGCCGTGGCGCGAGACCAGCCTGTCGGGGGCAAATCCTTTGCTGTCCCAGGTGGCGGCATCGGCGAGTTCAAAGCGCACGTTGGCGAGCCGTGCGCCTCGCTCCGCGGCGGCTTCGACCGATTCGCGGCTGACATCCACCCCGACGACCTCGGCGGCGGGATGGCCGCGGGCGAGCGCGAGCGAGAGTTCACCCGCGCCGCAGCCCACGTCGAGCGCGCGGCGGAAGCCTCCGCTGCTGGCGAACCCCAGTAGCCGGTCGGTGAGGCCGGCAAAGCTGCGGTCGGTGCGCCGCCATTCCTCGGCCCACTTGCGGCCCACCCGCCCCTGCCATTCGCTGGCGTCCATCGCGCTTACCTCGTCTGCTGCCTTTGGGCTTCACCGCCTGTGCCACAAAGGCGGCCGATGACAAGCATCGGTGTGCGAACGCCACGGGGCGCGTGACCCCCGCGCAATTACAGAAAAGCCGGCGCGCGGGCTCCATAGCACGCGCGCCGGCTTTCCGGTCTACCGAACGCCAGTAGCGCCCGCTTGAGGATCAGATATCGTCGTCCGCGTCCGGACCCGTCATCATCTCCTCGGCGACGGCGTCGGTCCGGCCGCGGATCGCGGCTTCCAACCTGTCGCAAACTTCGCGATTGTCTTTCAGGTACTGCTTGGCGTTCTCGCGGCCCTGGCCGATGCGGATGCTGTCGTAGCTGAACCAGCTGCCCGACTTCTCCACCAGCCCCGCCTTGACGCCGAGATCGAGGATCTCGCCGATCTTCGAAATGCCCTCGCCGTACATGATATCGAACTCGACCTGCTTGAACGGCGGGGCGACCTTGTTCTTGACCACCTTCACGCGGGTCGAGTTGCCGACGATATCGTCACGGTCCTTGATCTGTCCGGTGCGGCGGATGTCGAGGCGCACGCTGGCATAGAACTTGAGCGCGTTGCCGCCGGTCGTCGTCTCCGGATTGCCGTACATCACGCCGATCTTCATGCGCAGCTGGTTGATGAAGATGACCATGCACTTCGAGCGGTTGATCGAGCCGGTCAGCTTGCGCAACGATTGGCTCATCAGCCGCGCCTGCAGGCCGACGTGGCTGTCGCCCATCTCACCCTCGATCTCGGCGCGCGGGACCAACGCGGCGACCGAATCGACCACCAGCACGTCGATGGCGTTCGAGCGCACGAGCGTATCGACGATCTCGAGCGCCTGTTCGCCGGTGTCGGGCTGCGACACGATCAGCTCGTCGATATCGACGCCGAGCTTCTTGGCGTATGCGGGGTCAAGCGCGTGCTCGGCATCGACGAAGGCGGCCGTACCGCCGTTCTTCTGCGCTTCGGCGATCACGTGCAGCGCAAGCGTGGTCTTGCCCGAGCTCTCGGGCCCGTAGACCTCGATCACCCGGCCCTTGGGCAAACCGCCGACACCGAGAGCGATGTCGAGTCCGAGGCTGCCGGTGGAGATCGTCTCGACCTCCATCGTTTCCTTCTGACCCAGCTTCATCGCCGAGCCCTTGCCGAACGCGCGATCGATCTGTGCGAGCGCCGCGTCGAGCGCCTTCTGACGGTCCGAATTCACTACTTTGCCTTCATCCACCA
>JBQCFR010000044.1:0-2873 GCA_051958885.1 Tsuneonella sp. | reverse complement strand
CGAATGCGAGATGTCGCGCTCGTGCCAGAGAGCGACATTCTCCAGCGCCGGGGTGACCATGCCGCGCACGAGGCGGGACAGCCCGGTCAGGTTCTCGGTCAGCACCGGGTTGCGCTTGTGCGGCATCGCGCTCGAACCCTTCTGCCCGGGCGAGAAGTATTCCTCCGCCTCGAGCACCTCGGTCCGCTGCAAATGCCGCACCTCGATCGCAAGCCGCTCGATGCTGCTGGCGATCACGCCGAGCACGGCGAAGAACATGGCATGCCGGTCGCGCGGGATGACCTGCGTGCTGATCGGCTCGACCGCGAGGCCGAGCTCGCCCGCGACATGCGCCTCGACCGAAGGGTCGACGTTGGCGAAGGTGCCGACCGCGCCGCTGATAGCGCACGTCGCGATCTCGGCGCGCGCGGCGACGAGGCGCTGGCGGCCGCGGGCGAACTCGGCATGGGCCTGCGCCAGCTTGAGCCCGAAGGTCACCGGCTCGGCATGGATGCCGTGGCTGCGGCCGATGGTGGGGGTGTACTTGTGCTCCTCCGCCCGGCGCCTCAGCGCGGCGAGAAGCTGGTCGAGGTCTTCGAGCAGCAGGTCGCTCGCCCGCGCGAGCTGGACGGCCAGCGTGGTGTCGAGCACGTCCGAGCTGGTCATGCCCTGGTGCATGAAGCGCGCTTCATCGCCGACCTGCTCCGAAACCCACGTCAGGAAGGCGATCACGTCGTGCTTGGTCACCGCCTCGATCGCGTCGATCGCGGCGACGTCGATCGCGGGGTTCGTCGCCCACCAGTCCCACAGCGCCTTGGCGGCGCTCTGCGGCACCACGCCGAGCTCGCCGAGCTTCTCGGTCGCGTGCGCCTCGATCTCGAACCAGATGCGGAAGCGCGCCTCGGGCTCCCAGATCGCGGTCATGGCGGGGCGGGCGTAGCGGGGGACCATGTCTCGACTCCGGTTGGACGGCTGCGCCCGAGCCGCTAGGGGGAGCGCAGCCGCAAGGCAAGCAAGCGGAGCCGCTCAATGAACGAAGACCCCTCTGCCCTGATCGACGCAAAAATCGCCGCGCTCGGCGGCTGGCGCGGCGATATGCTGGCGCAGGCGCGCGCCGCGATCCGCGCCGCCGAGCCGGGGATCGCGGAGACGGTCAAGTGGCGCAAGCCGAGCAACCCGCAAGGGGTGCCGGTGTGGGAGAAGCACGGCATCCTGTGCACGGGCGAGGTTTACAAGGACAAGGTCAAGCTGACCTTCGCGCACGGCGCCGCGCTGCCCGACCCGGCAGGCTTGTTCAACGCCAGCCTCGAAGGGAACACCCGCCGCGCGATCGACCTGTTCGAGGGCGATAAGCTCGATGCGCAGGCGCTGCAGGCGCTCGTCCGCGCGGCGGTGGCGGAGAACGCCGGCAAGGGCTGAACTGCCGAAACGCCTGCCGGGATGAATGACCCCGCCCGCGTTCGTGTCGAGCAGCGAGCCGCAGGCTCGCGCCCGTCGAGACACGCTGGCGCGGTGCGGCGGTGTCTCGACTTCGCTCGAGACGAACGGGGAGGGGGAATCACATTGTCCAACGGAAAGGAGTTGGCGAGCCAGCTCTAGTCCTTGCGCCGGCGCTTGCGCGCGGTGCGCCGGTTCTGCCGCGCCGCGTCGGAGAGCGGGTGCACGAGGCGCTCGTAGAGCCCGAACAGGTGCTCGACCCGGTCGCGGTCGCTGTCGAAGGGGGCGCGGCGGTAGAGCCGGTCCACCGCGAGATCGAGCGCGTGGTGCGCCTTGCGCAAGTTGGCGGGCATCGTGTCGGGATCGTAGAGATCGGCGAGGCTGGACGTCGGATGGCTGCTGCGCGCATCGAGCACCGCGTGCGCCAGCGCCTCGACGCTGGCGCGCTGCGCGGGCGTAGCCTCGGGCCAGGGGAAGGTGTTGTAGACGAGGCCGATCGAGTAGCGGAACCGGCTTTCGAGCCGGCCGCCGATCTGCGCGAGCCACGCCATGTGCATCCGGCTGGTCAGGACGGCGAAATCGTACAGGGTGGCGTTCGGCAGGAGTCGAAGCAAATTGCTCGGAATGACCGGCGGATGAAGCAAACCCAGTGGCACGTAGGCTCTGCGCTCTGAGCTGACTTCCGGAATTGCCAAAAAGGGCACATCCGGCAGCGTCTCAACGTTAAAGCGCGTTGGCTGATCGGCGATTGCGAGAGTGCTCTTGCGCTTGCTGAGCGACCGGAACGCGCGGACCTTCGCCAGTCGATCCAATACGGCCGGCATCGCGCGCAGTTTGTCAGGTGGCGTCTCTTGCAAGGCAAGAATCCAGCGCTCGCCACCGTTGATGAAATCTTGAGCGCCGACAAATCGTCGCATCCAGTCTCCGGCTCGGGGCTCTTCAGAAAGAAACTCAGCACGCTCATTCGGCTCGAAGATGAGGTGCCCGCCGTCGATCGGTTGCGTTCCGCTGATGACGCGACCCGCACCATTTATCGGCTTGCTTTCCTCCTTCACGACGAGATGCCGGTCAGCCGCCTTCGCATCGAACAGATACGCCGTCAGCGCGCCGTGCCGGCTCTCGACCGGGTCGCGCTTGATGTCGGGGTAGGAGAACAGCCGCTTCTCCGCCGGCTCGAAGTCGCGATGGACGAGGCCGACGATGACGACATGCACGTGCGCTTTCCCGCGCGCCTCGCTGAACCAGTTGAAGGTGCGGTGAGCGAAGGCGATCTCCAGCCCGTAGCGGTCGAACAGCAGCGGCCAGAGCTGCGCCACCTGCTCGCCCTGCGTGATCGAATTGGTCGCCACGAAGGCGATGCGAATGCGCTTGTTAGGCCTCTCCCCTTCAGGGGAGAGGGGAATGTCGGGCCGCTTCCCCCTCTCCCTCCGCCCCTTCGGGGCTCCTCCCTCTCCCCT
>JBQCFR010000043.1:0-3994 GCA_051958885.1 Tsuneonella sp. | reverse complement strand
AGCGAACGGTTCCATCATCCGCGCCAGGTCCTGTTCGGCAATGCCCGGACCCTCGTCGTCGATGCGTACCACCGCCGCCGCGCCGTCGCGGCGCAAGCTCACCGTCGCCCGCTCGCCGTAGCGCACCGCGTTGCCGATCAGGTTGCGCAGCGCCCGGCGCAGCCACGTCGCCCGCAAGGGCAGCGCGACGCGCTCGCCCGTGCCGAGCGCGACCGGCTCGCCCATGTCCTCGAACTCCTCGACCACCGAGGCGGTCAGCGCGGAGAGCTCGGTGCGCTCGGGGGGCTCGGCGGCGCGGCCGACGCGGGCGAGCGAGAGGATATCGTCGAGCGAGCGGACGATGTCCTCGATCGTGCCCGCCATCTTGGCGCGCTCGGCGTCGTCCTCGACCGATTCGATGCGCACCCGCAGCGCGGCGAGCGGGGTCTTGAGGTCGTGCCCGATCGCGCCGAGCATGACGTCCTTTTCATCGAGCATCGCGGCGATGCGCGCCTCCATCCGGTTGTGCGCGGCGATCAGGTGGCGCACGTCGTCGGGCCCCTCGGGCGCGAGCTGGCCGGCGATCTCGGGCGCACGGGCGAAGCGGTCGACCCGCGCGGTGAGCGCGGCGAGCGGGCGGGTGATCCGCTGCAGCAGCACCGCCAGGATGCCCACCAGCACGAGATAGAGCAGCAGCGTCTGCGCCAGCAGGCTGCGCAGCGCGCCCGGCTCGGCGCGGGGCGCGAGCGCGCGCGCCACCAGCCATTGCGGATCGCCGGCATTGCGGAGCCCTGCGACGAGCACCTCGCGGTCCTGCCACGCCGGCCGGCGCGCTCGCCGGGCCGCGCCGCGCAGGAACGGATCGTCGCCCGCGCGGCGGCGGATCACGACGACCTCGCCGACCGGGCTCTGCTGCTCGGCGACGATCGCGCGCAGCGCCGCCTCGAGCGCCGGTTCGCGCTGCTCGCCCGCCAGCAGCGGGAAACGCGCGGTGCGCTCGATCCGCAGCGCGCGCGGCATGTCGCCGAATTGCCGGTGGAGAGCATGACGGGCGCGCTGGGCGGGTGAGGGTAGGCGCCGCGCGGCCGGCTGCGCGCCGGGCGTGGGCGCGACCACCAGCCGGAACGCCACGGTGTGCAGCAGCGCCTCTTCGCGCCGCTGCTCGGCCGCGCGGTAGAGCAGCGCGGCGGAGATCGATTGCGCGACCAGCAGCGCCAGCGCGACGGCCAGCAGGACCTGGCCGAGCAGGCTGCGCGGCCACAGCCGCTTCACGCCGCGCCCTGCGCCACGCGCCGCACGTCCGCGGCGAGGCGATAGCCGCCGCCGCGCACGGTCTGGATCAGCTGCGGATTGCGGCTGTCGGGCTCGATCTTGCGCCGCAGCCGGCTGACCTGGTTGTCGACCGCGCGGTCGAACAGGTGCGCCTCGCGCCCCTGGACCATGTCGAGCAGCCGGTCGCGGTCGAGCACCCGGCGCGGGTGATCGAGGAAGGCGGTCAGCAGCCGGAACTCGGCGGTCGAGATCGGCACGGTCGCGCCTTCGGGATCGACCAGCCGCCGCTTGAGCGGATCGAGCAGCCAGCCTTCGAATTCGTAGAGCGCGTCGTCCTCCGGCGCCGCCGGCGGGCGCTGGACGCGGCGCAGCACCGAGCGGATGCGGGCAACCAGCTCGCGCGGCTCGAACGGCTTCACCACGTAGTCGTCGGCGCCGATCTCGAGTCCGACGATGCGGTCGGTCGCTTCGCCGCGCGCGGTGAGCAGGATCGTCGGCACGTCCTTCGCCTCGACCAGGTGGCGGCAGAGCGAGAGGCCGTCCTCGCCCGGCATCATGATGTCGAGCAGCACGAGGTCGGGCTTGGCCTCGACCAGCGCGCTGCGGGCGGCCGCGGCGCTGTCGGCCTGGCGCACGGCGAACCCCTGGCGGACGAGGTAGTCCGCCAGGGGTTCGCGCAATGTCGCCTCGTCGTCGACCAGCAGGATGTGGACGGGCTCGGTCTCGGTCATCGTCCTGGGGCCTAGCCCGCCTGGTCCGCGCGGTTCAAGCGCACGCTGGCTGGGGGCCGGTCAGCCCTGCTGGCGGGCTTCGCGATTAGCCCTCCACTGCGCGCGCATGGCCTCGCGAGCCGCCTTGCGCTCGGCCTGGGTGACCGTGCCGTCATGGTTGGCGTCGGCGGAGTCGAACCGCTTGAGCGCGCCGGCGGTGAATTCCGCCTGGCTGATCGCGCCGTCGGCGTTGGTGTCGGCGGCCTTCATCATGCCCATGCCGCCGCGGTGGCTGCGCATGCCCATGTGGTGCCCGCCGCGCATGCCGTGACCCATGGCGTGATCGCCGTCCGGGGCTCCGGTGCCGGGCTGACCGTCACGGCCGCCGCGGTGCATCGCGGCGAACTCGTCGCGGCTGATCGAGCCGTCGTGGTTGGCGTCGATACGGTCGAACATCTTGGCGCGCATCGCTGCGCGGTCGGCGGAATCGAGCTTGCCGTCGCCGTTCGCGTCCAGCTTGGCGAAGCGCTGCGCAGCCTGGGCTTCCGCCTGCGCGCGGGTCACGTCGCCGCCCCAATTCTTATCCTGCGTCATGCCGGGCGCGGCGATCGCCACGCCGGCGGTGGCAAGCGTCGCGAGCGCGATCGAGAGAGTGAGTTTACGCATCGATTGGTCCGTCCTGTTTTTGGCAAAAAAGTAGAGCTGCGGGGCGCCTCGCCAAGGGGGAGGAAACACGCGGGCGCCGCCGCAACTCACGCTCCCCTCCTAGGGAATGATTGTCGCACGATTATCCCGGACAGCGGCCAAATTGTCGCAGATTGTCGCAGGACGCGCGGCCGGTTCACCCGAATGACAGGCCAGCGTGACCGATGGCACATCGAGGCGACGAGCCGCCCACCGGTCTCCGCCAAAGGCGCGCCGAGGAGACCGTCCGCCTACTCGGCTGCGCCCATCACGAACGCGTTGAGCTTGTTGCCGTCGGGATCGCGGAAGTAACCAGCGTAGAAGCCGCCGCCGCGGTCCCCCGGCGCGCCTTCGTCGGTCCCGCCGAGGCTCAGCGCCAGCGCGTGGATGCGCCGCACCTGCGCCTGGTCCTTCGCCTCGAGCGCGACCATCACCCCGTTGCCCACGCTCGCGGGCTGGCCGTCATAAGGCGCGGTGATGCCGATGCCCGCGCCGCCGCCGGGCTTGCCCCAGGCGATGAACTGCTCGGTCTCCATCATCCGTCCGGCGCCCATCTCGCCGCAGATCGCGTCGTAGAACCTGGCCGCGCGGTCGCGGTCGTTGGTCCCGAGAGTGACGTATCCGATCATCGCTGCTGCTCCTGCTCCGACTCGCGCCCGGTAGGAACATTAGCAGAACATTGCGCGGATTACAAGGGCGCGCAGGCCTGCTCCAGCCACGCCAGCACGTCGCCCGAAAGCTGGGGGCTGAGGATCTCGCGGGTCTTCGCGTGGTAGGCGTTCCACCACGCGATTTCTTCGTCGGTGAGCAGCTCGGGCGCCACCAGCGCGGCGTCGATCGGCACGTAAGTGAGCGTCTCGAACCCCAGGTAATCGCCTTCCGCCCCGGCGATCTCGCGCCGCTCCACCAGCACCAGGTTCTCGATCCGGATCCCGTAGGCGCCGACCTTGTAGTAGCCCGGCTCGTTCGACAGGATCATCCCGGCGAACAGCTCCTGCTCGGTACCCGCCTGGCCGCCGCTGCTCTTGGCGATGCGCTGGGGCCCTTCGTGGACCGCGAGGAAGCTGCCCACGCCGTGCCCGGTGCCGTGCGCGTAGTCGGCGCCCGCGGCCCACAGGAACTGGCGCGCGAAGGCGTCGAGCTGGCTGCCCGCGGTGCCTTGCGGGAACACCGCGCGGGCGATCGCGATGTGGCCCTTGAGCACGCGGGTGAAGCGGTCCTTCTGCTCGGCCGAGGGCTGCGCCGAACCGTCGAGCGTGCCGATCCACACGGTGCGGGTGATGTCGGTCGTCCCGTCGAGGTACTGCCCGCCCGAATCGCAGAGGAAAATGCTGCCCGGCTCAATCGCG
>JBQCFR010000042.1:0-2299 GCA_051958885.1 Tsuneonella sp. | reverse complement strand
GTGATCATCTCGGTCACCGGATGTTCGACCTGCAGGCGGGTGTTCATCTCGATGAAGTAGAACTCGCCGTCTTCCCACAGGAACTCGATCGTCCCCGCCCCCCGGTAGCCCATGTCAGCCATCGCCTTCGAGACGATGCCGCCCATGCGCGCGCGCTCCTCGTCGGAGATGACCGGCGAGGGCGCCTCTTCGAGCACCTTCTGGTGGCGGCGCTGGAGCGAACAATCGCGCTCGCCCAGGTGAATGGCGTTGCCGCGCCCGTCGCCGAACACCTGGAACTCGATGTGGCGCGGGTTGCCGAGGTACTTCTCGATGTACACGGTCGCGTCGCCGAACGCGGCCTTGGCCTCGCTGCCCGCCTGCTTCATCAGCGTGTCGAGCTGGTCTTCGGCCTCGCAGACTTTCATCCCGCGGCCGCCGCCGCCGCTCGCCGCCTTGATGATGACGGGATAGCCGATCTCGGCCGCGATCCGGCGGGCCTCGTCATAGTCCGACACGGCGCCGTCGCTGCCGGGAACGAGCGGCAGGCCGAGCGCGCCGGCGGTGCGCTTGGCCTCGACCTTGTCGCCCATCGTGCGGATGTGCTCGGGCTTGGGGCCGATCCAGGCGAGCCCGTGCGCCTCGACGATCTCGGCGAACTTGGCGTTCTCGGACAGGAACCCGTACCCCGGGTGCACCGCGTCCGCGTGGCTGATCTCGGCGGCGGAAATGATAGCCGCGACGTTGAGGTAGCTGTCGGTCGCGGAGGGCGGGCCGATGCACACAGCGTGATCGGCCAAGCGCACGTGCATCGCGTCGGCATCGGCGGTGGAGTGCACCGCCACTGTCTCGATGCCCATCTCGTGCGCCGCGCGGTGGATGCGCAGCGCTATCTCGCCGCGGTTGGCGATGAGGATGCGGGAGATTGTCACAGCAAGATCAGCCGATCACGACCAGCGGCTGGTCGAATTCGACGGGCTGCGCATTCTCGACGAGGATCGCCTTGATAGTGCCCGCCTTGTCGGCCGCGATCGGGTTCATCACCTTCATCGCCTCGACGATCAGCACGGTCTCACCCTGGCTGACGCTGTCGCCTACCTTCACGAACGCCGGTGCGCCCGGTTCGGGCGAGAGGTACACCGTGCCCACCATGGGGGACTTGAGCGCGCCCGCGATGTCTGCCGCGGGTTCGGCCTGCGGAGCGGGAACGGGCGCCGCGGCCGGCGCGGCGGGGGCCGGCGCGGGCATCGCGAGCGGGGCGGCCATCGCCACGCCGCCGCGCGCGACGCGCACCTTGCGGTCGCCATCTTCGACTTCGATTTCGGTCAGCCCGGTCTCGGCGAGCAGCTCGGCCAGCTCGCGCACCAGCTTGGTATCAACGTTCATGCCGCCACTACGCGCGGGGCTGCCCTTCGTTTCGGCCATTATATGCCTCTTGTCCGTTCGAGCGCTCGCCTATGCGCGGGGCGGCGCGGGCTGACAAGGGCGAGGGCGCAGTTTTACAAGGCTGCCGCCTTCTCGAGCGCGACGACATAGCTGCGCGCGCCAAGCCCCTTGACCTCGTCCACCGCCGCCATGCCGACGTACGAGCGATGGCGGAATTCCTCGCGGGTCGAGGGGTCCGACAAGTGCACTTCGATCACCGGCGTGCGGATCGAGCGGATCGCGTCGAGCAGCGCGATCGAGGTGTGGGTGTAGGCGCCTGCGTTGAGGAGCACGGCCTTGGCGCCCTCCGCCTGCGCCTCGTGCAGCCAGTCGACCAGCATGCCTTCGTGGTTGGTCTGCCGCATGTCGATCTCCAGCCCGAGCTCGCGGGCGCGGTCCTCGAGCATGCCGGCGATGTCATCCAGCGTGTCTGAGCCGTAGATCTCCGGCTCGCGCAGGCCCAAGAGGTTGAGGTTGGGCCCGTTCAGGACGTAGACGAGATTGGCTGCCATGCGGCGGCCTTAGCCGCGGCCGCCGCGGCGCGAAAGCGGTGTTGCATTGCCCGGACCTTGCGAGGCTCGCGTGCTGGGCCTAGCTACACCTGCCCTCTGGAGACGCGACAATGGACTACCGGATCAACAGCCTCATCCGATGTGAAGCCCTTGATCCCGCGAGTTCGCATGTCCGCTCTTCTCACTCTCGATTCCGTTGCCGCGCGCACCCCTGACCAGCGGCTGATCTTCAGCGGGCTGACGTTCGCAGTCGAGTGCGAGCGCGTGGGGCTGGTGGGCCGCAACGGCTCGGGCAAATCGACACTTCTGAGCATCGTCGCAGGCGAGGCGGAACTCGCCGAGGGTGCGATCCAGCGCGCCGGCAGCGTCGGCAAGCTGGCGCA
>JBQCFR010000041.1:0-4858 GCA_051958885.1 Tsuneonella sp. | reverse complement strand
GCGACGAGGAACACGAGCGCCTCGGCAGTCGGCAGCAGGAGCGACACGCCCCACAGCGCCAGCAGCAGCGCGGCGATCTCGACCGCCGGGACCGACGAGGCATAGGCCAGCCGGCGCTCGATCAGGTGGATCCAGTGCACCTCCTTCTCCTCGTCGAAGAAGAACTTGAGCCCCACCATCCCGAGGAACGCGCCGCCGAAGCCGGCGATGCCGATGTGCGCGGAGGACACGATCTGTTCGTATTGCGCCGGCTGCTCGAGGCTTAGCCGCACCGCCTCGAACGGGCCGATCCCCGCGGCGACCGCGACGATCGCCAGCGGGAACATGACGTACATCCCGTAAACCGCGATCACCATGCCCCATGTCAGGAAGCGCCGCTGCCATATCTCCGACATGTCCTTGAGCACGGTGGCGTTGACCACCGCGTTGTCGAAACTGAGCGAGACCTCGAGCACCGAGAGCACGAGCACGATCCACAAGGCGCGCAGCGCGAGCGCGAAGCTGTGCCCCTGCGACCAGCCGTACCACGCAGCGAGCGCGAAGCAGACCAGCGCGAACAGGATCGAGCCGCGGAAATGGCGGAGCATGGCGGAAGTCTACTTCTTTGGCTGGTAGGTCTGGTCCGCGGTGGGGAACGCCCGGCTGCGCACCTCACCGGCGTAAGTCTCGGCCGCCTTCGAGATCACGCTCGCCATGTCCTCGTAACGCTTCACGAACCGGGGCACGCGCTCGAACATGCCGAGCATGTCTTCGGTCACCAGCACCTGCCCGTCGCATTGCGCGCTCGCGCCGATGCCGATGACCGGGATCTCGAGGCTCTGGGTGAGCGCGACCGCAATCGGCTCGATCACCCCTTCGGCGACGACGGCGAACGCGCCCGCTTCCTGCACCGCTCGCCCGTCGGAGATAATCTTCGCGTGCTCTTCCTGGCTGCGGCCGCGCGCGCCGTAGCCGCCCAATGCATTGACCGCCTGCGGCGTCAGGCCGACGTGCGCCATCACCGGGATTCCGCGCTGGCTGAGGAAGGCGATCGTCTCGGCCATCGCTTCGCCGCCTTCGAGCTTGACCGCCGCGCAGCCGGTTTCGGCCATGATCCGGCTCGCGGTCTCGAACGCCTTTTGCGGGCTCGCCTCGTAGGTGCCGAATGGCATGTCGACGATCACCAGCGCGTGATAGCTGCCGCGCACCACCGCCGCGCCGTGCGCGATCATCATCTCGAGCGTGACTTGCAGCGTCGAAGGCAGCCCGTAGATCACCTGGCCGAGCGAGTCCCCGATGAGCAGGATATCGCAATGCGCGTCGAGCAACTGCGCCTGGCGCGCGGTGTACGCGGTGAGCATGACCAGCGGCTCTTTGGTCGCGCCGTCCGCCTTGCGGCCCTTGATCGCCGGCACAGTGAGCCGCCGCATCGGCTGCGGGGTGGGGTGCGCGCGGCTGGTCGCGGTGTCGAGCTGGAAGGTGGTGGACATGGGCCGGCTCTAGCCCCCGCAGGAATGCGGGGAAAGCCCCCCAGATAGACCTTGCGTTGAAGCCGCCCTCCGCTAGCTTTCTGCGCCATTATGGGAGGGACGGCCCGCATGCGGCCGCCCGCAAGAGGGATACAGGGTCTATGCTCCTCGATCGCGTCAAGCCGCTCGACGCCATTCTGGCGACGGCGGAGAAGAAATCCTTGAAACGAACGCTCGGCTGGTTCCAGCTGACGCTGTTCGGCATCGGCTGTGTCATCGGCACCGGCATTTTAGTGCTGACCGCGGTCGGCGCGCAGAAGGCCGGGCCCGGCCTGATGCTGGCGTTCGCCATCGCTGGCGCGGTCTGCATCGTCGCCGCGCTGTGCTACGCAGAGATCGCCGCGATGGTCCCGGTGGCAGGCAGCGCCTACACCTACAGCTACGCCACGGTGGGCGAGTTCTTCGCCTGGACCGTCGGCTGGGCGTTGATCATGGAATACGCGATCGCCGCCTCCGCCGTGTCGGTCGGGTGGTCGGGGTATTTCACAGGCACGTTTTTGAACGAATTCTTCGGCGTCCATCTTCCGACCTGGCTCAGCGCCGGGCCGCTGTCGCTCGGCGGCGTGGAGGGCGGATTCATCAACCTTCCGGCGCTGGTGATCGCGCTGCTGGTCACCTGGCTGCTGGTCATCGGCACCAGCGAAAGCGCCAAGGTCAACGCCATCCTGGTGCTGATCAAGGTGGTCGCGCTGACCGGGTTCATCGCCATCACGCTGACCAGCCCGGCGTTCGACGCCGCCAAGTTCAACCCGTTCCTGCCGGCCGGCGTGTTCGGCGGCTTCGGCACCGGTGTCGGCGCGGTGGGCGCCGCGGCGACGATGTTCTTCGCCTACGTCGGCTTCGACGCGGTTTCGACCGCGGCCGAAGAGACCAAGAACCCGCAGCGCAACGTGCCGATCGGGCTGGTCGGCTCGCTGCTGTTCTGCACCGTGTTCTACATCCTCGTCGCGGCTGGCGCGATCGGCACGATCGGCGGCGCGCCGATCATGGGGGCGGACGGCGGCCCGCTGGTGACCGGCTCGCCCGAGCTCGCGCGACAGTGCGCGATGGCGCAATACGCCGATGCGCTGGTGTGCTCGAAGGAGCCGCTGGCGCACGTGCTGCGGGTGCTCGGCTTCTCGTGGGCCGGAAACCTCATCGGCGTCGCCGCGTTCCTCGCGCTGCCGTCGGTGATCCTGGTGCTGATCTTCGGCCAGACGCGCATCTTCTTCGTGATGAGCCGCGACGGGCTGCTGCCGGCGGGTCTCAGCAAGGTGCACCCGAAGTATCGCACGCCGCACGTGGTGACGATGATCACTGGCATCGGCGTCGCCATTGCGGCGGCGTTCTTCCCGGTGGGCAGCCTGGCCGACATCTCGAACGCCGGAACACTTTACGCCTTCCTGATGGTCGCCGTCGCGGTGCTGATGCTGCGCCGGACCGACCCCAATCGGCCGCGCAGCTTCCGCACCCCCGCGGTGTGGCTGATCGCGCCGCTGACGATCGCGGGCTGCGTGTTCCTGTTCCTCAACCTGCCGAGCGCGGCGATGATGTTCCTGCCCGGGTGGAGCGTGCTGGGGCTGATCGTCTATTTCCTCTACAGCCGCAGCCACAGCCATCTGGGCCGCGGGATCGTCGAGGTGGTGGACGATGTCGCCGGCGAGGAGACGCAGGTGCCGATCCACCCGGCTGAGTAGACATTTTCAGACAAGCGAAAGGGCCGCCCCTCGCGAGAGGAGCGGCCCATTTCGTTTGGCGAGGCGTCAGAGCGCCGCTTCGGTGTGCTGGCCGACGGTGTCCTCCCGCACGTTCATGCCCATCGCCATCTTGGCGGTGGTGAGCAGGCCCTGGTCGCCGCTCCACAGCTCGGCATCGCCGAGGTCCATGCGCAGCATCAGCAGGTTGGGATCGTCCTTGCCGCCGGGGAACCACGCCTTGACGAAGTTCGACCATTGTTTGTCGAGCCGTTCGCGGCTGGTTTCCCTGGTGAGGGTGCCCTCGAAGCGGGCGAACATGTCGTGTCCCTTGCTCGCGAAATGGCAAGTCGCCTTGCCCATCTCGGCGAGGTGATTGTCCTTCGAGGTGAAGAACCAGATTGCGCTGTTCGCGTCCTCGTCGAGCTGCGCGGTCATCGGCACCGCGTCGTCGGCGGTGCTCTGCAGCGAGACGAACACAAACGGCGAATCGGCGAAGGCCTTCCAAAACTTCTCCTTGAGCTCGTCGGCGTTGCCAGTTTGATATTTCATAGGTCTCTCCTTTTTGCGGGACGAACGGCGGATGGGGCGAGGTGGTTCCGCCGTTGCGAATCGACGGAGCATGGAACATAAGAGGAACAAATGAGTCGTTCCGTCATGTCTTCAGCCCCGTCAGCCGGGCTCGTACCCGCCAGCGAGCTTGCCGCGATTTCGGACCGTGCGCCCGCGTGGCGGCCCGGTTTGCCGGGCGCGCGGCACAGCGAGGTGTTCGCCTGCGGCAACGAGGCGAGCGGCGGCGCGGCGGCGCTGGCCTTCGCGCGCGACGCGCTCGCTGCCGCAGGGGCCGCCGGCGACGAGGAAGACCGCCGCGCGGTGCTGTGGGTGCAGGACAAGGCCTCGCTGCGGCTGACCGGACGGCCCTATCGCCACGGCCTGCCGCCCGATTTGCGCCACCGGGTGATCCACGTCGCCTGCGAGAGGTGCGAAGACGTGCTGTTCGCGCTCGAGGAAGGGCTGCGCTGCCGCGAGATCGCCGCGGTGATCGGGGAGATCGCGGGCAATCCGCGCGCGCTCGATTTCACCGCCTCGCGCCGGCTCAGCCTCGCCACCGAACGGCACGGCGTGCCGCTGTGGCTGGTGCGGATCGATGCCGCGCGCGATCTTTCCTCGGCGCGGCTCAGGTGGGACGTGCGCGCCGCCCCTTCCGCATCCCCGCGCTGGAACGCAGCCGCACCCGGCGCTCCGGCCTGGCGCGCCGAGCTGTTCCGCGCGCGTGCGCATCCTCCAGGGGAGTGGGTGCTGGAGGAAGGAGAGGGTACGCAGCTGGTCCTTCGAGCCGAGCCTTCGCATTCGCTCAGTCTCTCCTCAGGACGAACGGAAAGCGAAAAGTTTCGTCTTCATTTTTCCGTTCGTCCTGAGGAAGGCCTGAAGCCGAAGGCTGAAGGTCTGTCTCGAAGGACTTCATGATGCGCCGGCGGTGTGATGGTTGGCCGTCGTATCCTGTCGATATGGCTGTCGCGACTGGCGATCGATCGCTGGCGGCTGGCTAACGACCTGGCGTTTGGCGAAGGGGCGGACGCTCAGCCGCTCGCGCTGATCACCGAGACCGCGCACGGTCCGCGCATCGATGCGGCGAACGCGGCGGGCGAGGCGGCCGGCGCGAGGCCGGGCATGATG
>JBQCFR010000040.1:0-3869 GCA_051958885.1 Tsuneonella sp. | reverse complement strand
CGCATCCATAGCAGACCCGCGGCGCGTGCGATTGGGGATTCGCAGCGGCTGTCAAAGAGGCTAGTCCCCTCAGGACGGGGGAGCGCGATGAGCAACGGGCAGGATGACGAGGCGCCGTTTGGCGTGTTGGTGGGCTGGGACCACCAGGACCTCGGCGACCGGGTGATGGTGCGTTTGCAGAGCACGCAGGCGCCGGGTCTGGGCGCAGACAAGCGGCTCGACGAATTCCGCTACTTCATGACCAAGAACCAGGCCGCGGTGCTCGCCAACTTCCTGTTCGACGTCTCCGGCCGGATCAAGCCTGCCGAACGCAAGCGAACCTGGCTCGGCCGCCGCTCGGCGGCGAAGGCGCGCTAGGCGGATTCAGGCAGGCGGCTTGGCAGCCGCGGTCGGCCGCGTAGCAGCGATCCGCCAGACGACATTGCCGCCGTCGTCGGCGACCAGCAGCGCGCCGGTGCTGTCGAAACCCACGCCCACTGGCCGGCCGCGGACGGTGAAGTCCTTGTCCGTGAAACCGCCAACGAACGTCTGCGCCTTGCCGCTCGGCCGCCCATTGGCAAAGGGGACGAAGACGACCTGGTAGCCGTTCGGCTTCTCGCGGTCCCAGCTGCCGTGTTCGCCGATGAACGCGCCGCCCTTGTACTGCGCCGGGAACGCAGAGCCGTTCTCGAACGTCAGCCCCAGCGCGGCGACGTGGGATGACAGCGCGTAGTCGGCGGGGATCGCCTTCTTCACCATGGCGGGATTTTGCGGCTTCACCCGCTTGTCGACGTGCTGGCCGTAGTAGCTCCACGGCCAGCCGTAGAACGCGCCGCGCGAGACGTGAGTCATGTAATCGGGGACGAGGTCGTTGCCGAGTTCGTCGCGTTCGTTGACGACGGTCCACAGTTCGCCCGTGGTGGGATTGAACGTCAGGCCATTGGGGTTGCGCAGACCGGTCGCGAACAGATGCTTCGCGCCGTCTTCCGGGTGGATTTCCCAGATCGCCGCGCGCCCTTCCTCGGCCTCAAGCCCGTTCTCTACAATGTTCGAGTTGGACCCGACGCCCGCGTAAAGCTTGCTGCCGTCGGGGCTGATGGTGAGGTCCTTGGTCCAGTGGTGATCGATCGTCCCCTTGGGCAGATCGGTCAGCTTGACCGGCTTGCCGAGCGAGGTCTGCCCCGGCGTGAAGTTCCAGCGCAGGATATCGCCCGTCTCGGCAACATAGAGGTAGCCCCCGTGCACCACGATGCCGAACGGCGAATCCAGCTTGGAGGCGAGCACCGTCTTCTTGTCCGCCTTGCCGTCGCCGTTAGTGTCGCGCAGCAACAGCAAGTCGTTGGCGAGCGGCTTGTCGGCGTGGGCCTGGCCGATGACGATGCCATAGACGATATCCTTGGGCCGGCTGATCCCTTCGAGCCCCGGGCCACCGGATTCGACCACCAGAACATCGCCGTTAGGCAGCCCCAGCACGCGGCGCGGGCCGGCGAGGTCGGTGGCGAACGGCGTGATCGTGAACCCCGCCGGGACAGTGGGCATTTGCCCGTTCTTCCAGCCCACGATGTTCGCGATGCCCATCGGCGGCAACAGGAACTGCTTGGGTTCCGGCAGGAAGGGATTCGGGCCGACCTGGCGCGAGGGGTCGATGATCTGCTTGGAGCAGCCGGCGAGCGCAAGCGCGGCAAGTCCCGCGCCGATGAGAGCCTTGCGATTCATGACCGGTCCTCCGCCAGCTCGCGGCGCCCTTGCGTCACCACGTGGTAGAACGACATCCGGTGACCCAAGTGGCCGGTCACCAGCAGCAGCAGCACGGTGATGACCGAGAGGGTAAGGCCCGCCGGCACCACCGAGGTCCACCCGTCGCGCGCGTGGACGAAATCGTTGAACAGGGCGATGACGAATATCGCCAGATTGCCGACCATGTGGATCCACCCGATCGTCGGCCGGGGGCCATGGCTGCCGAAGAAGAAGTCGATGAAGCCGAAGATCGCGGCGATGCCGGCGAACAGCGTCCCTACGGCGAGCAGCCAGGCGGAGAAGTTCGCATACTGGATGTTCGCCGTCTGCGAATAGGCGATGTCCGTGACCAGCGCGCCGATGAAGCAGACGATCGGGAAGGGCACGAACATCGCATGAATGGGTATGCCGCCGAGGGTGGCTCTCGGCGTGATGCGTTCGGACATGGCGGGACCTGCGTGACGATTTTGGGGCGACCACTCGCCTAACGGGCGAACCCGCCGCAGGTTTCGAAAAAAATCCTGTGTTGTCAGCGGCGGCCGAGCGCCGCCTCGCTCTCGGCCATGAGCTGGGCGATGATCTCGGCCACCGGCTCCTCGCTCTTCACCATGCCCACGCTCTGCCCGGCCATCAGGCTGCCGTTCTCGACATCGCCGTCGATCACCGCCCGCCGCAGCGCGCCGGCCCAGTAATGCTCGATCTGGAGCTGCGCCTCGGCCATTTCGAGGCTCTCGCTGTCGAGCAGGTTCGCCACTTCGCGCTGCTTGGCGCTGAACGCCTCGGTGCCCTTGTTCTTGAGCGCGCGCACCGGGATCACCGGCAGTCGCGGATCGACCTGGACGCTGGCGACCGCCTCGCGCGCGCTCGCGCGGAAGAACGCCTTCTTGAAGTCGGGGTGCGCGATGCTCTCGGTCGCGCAGGCGAAGCGGGTGCCGAGCTGCACCCCGACCGCGCCCATCTCGAGGTAGCCGGCGATCGCCTCCCCCCGCCCGATCCCGCCGGCGACGAAGACGAGGTGATCTTCGCTGAGCTCGGGCAGGAATTCCTGCGCGAGGACGCTGGTGGACACCGGGCCGATGTGGCCGCCGGCCTCCATCCCCTCGATCACCAGCGCGTCGCCGCCGCTGCGGAGCAGCTTCTTCGCCAGCGCCAGCGTGGGCGCGAACACTACTACCTTGGCGCCGAATGCCTTGATCGCCTCGACGCTGCCCTTGGGCGGAATGCCGCCGGCGAGCACGACGTGGCCGACGCCGTGCTTGCCGCACACCGCGATCAGGTCGAACAGCTGCGGGTGCATGGTGATCAGATTGACGCCGAACGGCCTGGCGGTGAGCGCGTTGGTGCCCGCGATTTCCGCATCGAGCAGATCGGGCGTCATTGCGCCGCAGGCGATCACGCCGAAGCCGCCGGCATTGCTGATCGCCGAGACCAGGTTGCGCTCGGATACCCAGCTCATCGCCCCGCACAGGATCGCGTAGTCGGTGCCGAGGAAGTCGCGCCCGCGCGCCATTAGCGCCTGCGTCTTGGGATAGTCGTTCATCGCCAGCGCGCTTAGGCAGGCGCGCCGTTCGCCGCAAGCGGCGCGCGCAGCTGGCGGCTGTAGAACCAGCCGATACCGATCAGGCTGAAGCCGAGCGCCATGAACGACGCGATCCGCGCGAGGCCGCCCAGACCCGCGGCGTCGAACAGGAACACCTTGAGCACGGCAAGCAGCATCAGCACGAGCGATCCCACGCGCCAGCTCCGCGCGTGGCGGCGCGCGCCCCACAGCAGGAAGCCGATCGCGACCATGATGCCGGTGAGCGAACGCAGGAGGTCTTCGGCTTGGCTCATCGGCACCGCGGTCAGCAGCGATCCCGAGAATGCCTGGCGCAGTTCGGACAGCGCGAACAGGACGATGAGCAGCATGATCGCCGCGTCCTCGATCCAGCGCAGCGCGTGAGGCACCGGCAGCGAGCGGCGCAGCAAGACGAGTGCGCCCACGCCCGCGGCATAGGCGGGGAGCAGCCAATTGACGAGCGGGACGGGTCCGACCGCCTGCGCGCTCCACAGCGGGTTGTGCAAGACAAGCGAGAACCACGCGAAGTGGGCAAACGCTGTCACCGCGAGTCCAATCGCCACCCCGCGATAATTGCGCGTCGCCGCCAGCCACG
>JBQCFR010000039.1:0-2800 GCA_051958885.1 Tsuneonella sp. | reverse complement strand
TGGCGGCGCTCGCGCTGGTTGCCGGCGCGGTCTACCTGTGGCGGCGGGAGGGCTTTCGGCGACAGGCGGTGCTGATGCTGGTGCTCGCCGCGATCGCGCTGGCGACTGTCGCGATCTGGACGCTGCCCGGCGCGGGCGGGAAGTCCCCCGCCGGGGAGTTGTCGCGATAGATTCTCCAACGTGCGCGGTTCAGCGCGGCAGTTCCCAGCGCACCGCGCTTGCATAGCTTCCGGCGGCCCGCTCTCCGTCCTGTCCGCGCGCCGGATCGAAGCGCGCCCGGCGGCTGACGAGGTCGCAGGTGGCGGCGTCGAGTTCGGCGTGCCCGCTCGATGCGGTGATGGTGCAATTCGCCACCCGGCCGTCGGCGGCGATCTGCAGGCGGAAACCGACGGTGCCGGTCCACTCGCGGTTGATCCAGCTCGAACGGTAGTCATTGGTGGTGACCCAGTTCGCCGGATTGTTGCGCGGGCGCGCCGGGACCGGGTCGAAGGCGGGCTTCGGGGGGGTCACGGCGACCGACGGGGTTGCCGAGGGAGTTATCCGCGGCAGCTCGGGAAGCTTGGGCAGGATGATGGTCGTCGTGTCGATCTCGGGCAGGCGGTCGCTGATGTCGAGTGGGGGCAGCGGAGCGATGGGCGGGCGATCGGGGATCACCTTCGCGGTGGCCTCTTCGGTGGGAGTAGGCGGCGGTTCCACTGGTACGACGACTTCGGTGCCGACGAGCGGTTTGTCGCGGATCACCTCGCTGACGTAGCTGAGCCCGTTGATCAGCGCGAAGCCGATCACCGCGTGGACGGCGACGACGCCGACCACAGCGCCGGGGCGGTCCTTCCAACTCGTTTGCTGGAGATAGGCCATGGCATGTTTCTCCTTTCTCTTGCCGGATCGGGAGGCGTCCGGCTTGAAAGAAGAATGTTACAACATACCATGCATTGGACGAAGCACTTTCGCGTTGCGCTCTGCAACCCGTGAGTCACCGCGCAGGCGGGCACCTCGTGGTGCAACAGGGCTAAGCCGGACGCCGCGCGCGCGCGCGACCTCGCTTCACTTGATCGGGCAATCCGGCGAGAGGCGGAAGTCGAGGTAGTTGTCGACCGAGGCCATCATCTCCTCGAGCTCGTTCTCGAAGAAGTGGTTTGCCCGCGGGATCTCGTCGTGGTGGATCGTGATGTGCTTCTGCGTGCGCAGCTTCTCGACCAGCTTGGTCACCGCGTTCGGCTGCACCACCGTGTCGGCCGCGCCGTGGACGAAAATGCCGCTCGCCGGGCACGGGGCGAGGAAGCTGAAGTCGTACATACTGGCGGGCGCCGAGACCGAGATGAAGCCGCGCACTTCGGGCCGCCGCATGAGCAGCTGCATCCCGATCAGCGAGCCAAAGCTGACCCCGGCGACCCAGGTGGTCTGCGCCTCGGGATGGATCGACTGCACCCAGTCGAGCGCGCTCGCCGCGTCTGAGAGTTCGCCCACGCCGTTTTCGAAGCTGCCCTGGCTGCGCCCGACCCCGCGGAAGTTGAACCGCAGCGTCGCGAAGCCGCGCTCCAGGAACGTCTTGTAGAGCCGCTGCACCATCCGGTCGTTCATCGTCCCGCCGCCCTGCGGATGCGGGTGGAGGATCATCGCCACCGGCGCGCGCGGGCGCGGTCCGGGGCTGAAACGGCCTTCGAGGCGGCCTTCGGGGCCGGGAAAGATCACTGAGGGCATGAGAGGGACCTGCTGAATGTGGGCGCGTCGGCGCACGCTGGCGCCTCGCGGTTGAGCGGCTATATAGTGGCGCAGGCGCATTCCGCAATCATGACGACCCCCCGCATCTATCTCGATCACGCGGCGACGACGCCGCTGCGCCCGCAGGCGCGTGCGGCGATCGAGCAGGGCTTCGCGTTGTGGGCCAATCCGAGCAGTCCGCACGCCGAAGGGCGCAAGGCGCGCGCGGCGCTCGAAGACGCGCGCGAACGGGTGAAGGCGGCGCTGGGATGGGAGGGCGAGTGCATCTTCACCAGCGGCGCGAGCGAGGCGGCTGCGCTGGTGCTCGACGGGATCAAAGCCAGCAACGATATCCCGACTGCTGTGGAACACGACGCCATCCTGCGCGGTGGGGAGCCGAACGGATGGACGGTCGGTGTGGCCGCCGATGGTTCGGTCGATCTCGCCGTGCTCGACGCGGAATCCAGGCCGCTGAACGGTGGGGACGGGCCCGAAGACAGGACCTTGGCAGTCGTTCAGCACGTCAATTCCGAGACGGGAAACAGGCAACACATCGGTTTCGCAGCGGAGGTAGTGCACGACAACGGCGGGCTGCTGCTGGTCGATTGCGCGCAGAGCGCGGGCAAGTTCGCGCTGCCGCGGATGGCCGACCTGGCGATCGTCTCTGCCCACAAGTTCGGCGGCCCGGTGGGTGTCGGGGCGCTGCTGGTGAAGGACTTCGCGATGCTCCACCCGTCGGGCGGGCAGGAGCGGGGCTATCGCCGCGGGACCGAGAACCTGCCCGGCGTGCTGGGCATGGGCGCGGCGCTCGAGGCGTGCGGCGAGCCTTACATTGCGCCGGAGGTGCTCGCGCCGCTAGGTGCGTTTGCCGAGGAAGTGCGCGCAGTGGGCGGGGAATGGCTGTCCGACCGCCTGTCCGATCCGACGCCATACATCCGGGCGGTGGCCATGCCGGGGATGTCCGCCCAGGCGCAGCTGATGCGCTTCGACATGGCGGGAATTGCAATCAGCCAAGGCTCTGCCTGCTCGTCGGGCACGATGAAGCGCAGCCATGTGCTCACCGCGATGGGCCTGCCCGGCGACCTCGCCGACCGCACCA
>JBQCFR010000038.1:0-2108 GCA_051958885.1 Tsuneonella sp. | reverse complement strand
GCCGAGGACCGCGAGTTCGCGACCGTCGCCGGCTACGTCCTGTCGGTGCTAAAGAAGCTCCCCGAGGAGGGCGAGCATTTCCAGGACCAGGGCTGGCGGTTCGAGGTCGTCGACATGGACGGCCGCAAGATCGACAAGCTGCTGGTGTGCGAGGAATAAGATCCTCCCCGGAAGGGGGAGGGGGACCAGCCGCAGGCTGGTGGTGGGGACTCCGCCTCACGCGCAGCGCAGGCGTCGAATCCCCTCCGTCAGATGCTTGCGCATCCGCCACCTCCCCATACTGGGGAGGCGCTTGCCCCTGCTGCCCCGGAATAACCGCCTGCGCCGCGCCGCCGGCGCCTTGCGGGGCGGCGAGAATGTCGCGGGTGACGGTGCCCTTGGCGACGGTGTTGGTCGCCGGATCGCCGACCGCGCTGCGGATGCCCGGATCGGCGCTGCCGGCCCGGTCGAGCGCGCTCGTTTCGACCGCGCTGCGCGGGGCCGGGCCGCCGAACAGCGCCTGGAGCGCCTGCTGCGAGGCGGTGCCGTCGGCCGGGCGCGGGGCGGCGGGCGCGGGCGGGGTCAGCGCGAAGTCGGGCGGGACCACCAGGGGCGCCTGGCGCTGGACGGCGAACTCGTCGGGCCGCTCGCGCCCCAGGATGCCGCCGCTGCCGCACGCGGCGAGCGCGGCGCTGCCGGCGAGAACGAGGGTGAGGGTGATCGTCTTGCGCATTGTCGTTAGCTCTCTCGCACGGTCTGGGGGGCCTCCGCGGCCGGTTCGGTCTCGTCCCTATCGCGTTTTTCGCGCACGAGGAAGGAGCGGGCAAGGATTATCAGGACGCCGCAGGTGATCGCCGCGTCGGCGATGTTGAACACCAGGAACGGCCGCCACGCGCCGAAGTGCAGGTCGGCGTAGTCGATCACGTAGCCGAGCTCGTAGCGGTCCTTGATGTTGCCGAGCGCCCCGCCGAGGATCAGCGCCAGCGCGGCGATGTCCGCCAGCTTGCGCTCGCGCAGCAGCCACACGGTCACCACCAGCGCGATCAGCCCGGTCACCCCGACCAGGATCCAGCGCGTGGCCATGCTCTGCGCGCTGAACATGCCGAGCGACACGCCGTCGTTGTGGATGAAAGTGAGGTTGAAGAAGGGCGCGATGTAGATCGATTCATTCACCGCCATCGCGAGATGGCCGACCACGAACCACTTCATCGCTTGGTCGAGCGCGAACACCGCCAGCGCGATGACGAGCCCGGTCAGCCGATTGCGCGTGACCGGCGTCATGCCGCAACCTCTTCGCCGAGCACCTCTTCGCACCGCGCGCATAAGGTGCCCTCGGCGCTCACCTCGGGCAGCAGCCGCCAGCAGCGGCCGCACTTGTGGTCGTGAGTGCGGGTGACGGTCACGGCGTCGCCATCGCCGCGGCGCACTGTCGCGGTGATGAACAGCTCGGCGAGGCTCTCGTCGGAGAACCCCTCGGGCACGCGCGCGGCGGGCACGGTCACTTCGGCCTCGAGGCCCGAGCGAATGACCTTCTCGCGCCGCAGCGGCTCGATCGCCTCGGTCACCTCTTCGCGCAGGGCCCGCAGAGCGGCGAAGCGCGCGACGAGCGCCGGGTCGGTCCACTCGGCGGGCAGCGGGTGTGCTTCGAGCAGGTGGACGCTGCCCCGCTCCGGAAAGCGCGTCGTCCATACCTCCTCGGCGGTGAACACCAGCACCGGCGCGGCGTAGCGGACGAGGGCCTGGAACAGCACGTCCATCACCGTTCGCGTCGCCCGCCGCGCGGTCCACTCGGGCGCGTCGCAATAGAGCCGGTCCTTGCGGATATCGAAGTAGAACGCGCTCAAGTCCTCGTTGCAGAACTCGATGAGTGCGCGGACGTACTCGTTGAAGTCGTAGCGCGCGATCGCCTCGCGCATCACCGCATCCAGCTCGGCCAACCGCGAGAGCAAGTAGCGTTCGAGCTCGGGCATCTCGGCGTACTCGACGCCCTCGCTCTCCCACACGAACCCATCGAGCGCGCCGAGCAGGTAGCGGAAGGTGTTGCGCAGCTTGCGGTACTGGTCGGCGACGCCTTTCAGGATCTCGTCGCCGATGCGGTGATCCTCGGTGTAGTCGACGCTCAGCGCCCA
>JBQCFR010000037.1:0-13251 GCA_051958885.1 Tsuneonella sp. | reverse complement strand
GGGTGTCCATGCCGGAGTGCTTGTAGCGGTTGAACATCGGGGTGCGGATCGCCCCCGGGTGGATCAGGTTGGCCCGGATCGGCACGCCGCGCGCGGCGCAGTCGAGCGCGATGGTCTGCGTCAGCGCGCGTACCGCCGCCTTCGACGCGCTGTAGCTGGCGAAGATCGCGCCGGGGCGCATCGCCAGCATCGAGCCCATGTTGACGATCGCGCCGGGCTCACCCGCCGCTTCCATCGCCGGCAGCGCGGCGCGGCAGCCGTAGAACGTGCCGTTGAGATTGATGTCGATCGTCCGCTGCCAACTATCGAGCGTGACGTCGACGACGTTGCCCGGCTCGGAGATGCCCGCGACATTGCACAGTACCGTGAGCTTGCCGAACCGCTCGACGGTCGCGGCGACCGCCCGCTCCCACTGCGCGAGATCGCGCACGTCGAGTTCGACCGCCTCTGCACGTTCGCCGAGCTTGGCCGCGAGCGCGCGCGCCTTGTCGATCTGGATGTCGGCCAGCATCGCGCTGCCGCCTTCCTCGACGATCAACGTGCCGATCGCCGCGCCGAGCCCTTCGGCGCCGCCGGTGACCAGCGCGACCTTGCCGTCCATTCGCCCCATCGCGCGGACCCTTATCGCTGCAGGATCGCCACGCCGGACAGGCCGGGTGCGCCGTAGACGTGGCTGTAGGCCGTCTTGGGGTTGTTGGGCACCTGCCGTCCGCCGCCGCGCCCGCGGAGCTGCACCACGTTCTCGTAGACCTGCCGCAGGCCCGAGGCGCCGATCGGCTCGCCGCAGGCGAGGCAGCCGCCGTCGGTGTTGACCGGCAGCGAGCCCGTAATCTCAGTGCGGCCTTCCGCCAGCCATTGTTCCTGATCGCCGTACTTGCAGAAGCCGTTTTCCGCCATGTGCATGATCTCCGCCCCGCTCTCGGTATCCTGCAGCTGGGCGACGTCGATGTCATCGGGTCCGATGCCGGCCTTCTCGAACGCGGCTTGCGAGGCGAGCACGGTGGGCTTGCCGCCCTCGGTCACGCTGATGCCCGGCTGGAACACCTCGAAGCTGTTCTCCGGGCGGGTGCGCACCGCTACGCTGGCGATCTTGACCCCGTCTGCGCCAAGCTCCCGCATCTTCTTCTCGCTGGCGAGGATCAGCGCCACCCCGCCCTCGGCCGGCGAGCAGAACATGTACTTGGTGAGCGGATCGTTGATCATCGGCGCGTTCATGATCGTCTCGATGTCGATCGGGCTGCGCCGCCAGGCGTGCTCGGCCTCCGCACCGTTGCGGAACGCCTTTTCCGCCACCCGCCCAAGCGTGAGCCGGCTGATCCCGTGGAGCTGCATATAGCGCTGAATCTTGAGCGCGAAGAACTGCGTGGTCAGCATCATCCCCGTTTGGCCGTACCACTCGGGCAAGCCGTAGGCCTTGGGATCGGCGTTGAACGCGCCGCGATCATGCTTGTCGAAGCCTGTCGCGAGCGCAAGATCGTAAGCGCCCGAGGCGACCGCCATCTGCGCCGAGGCAAGCGCGCTGCCGCCGGTGGCGCAGCCGTTGGCCACGTTGGTAAAGGGCAGCGTGGTGAGCCCAAGCTCGTTGACCATGATGTCCGCCGAGCCGGCCGCCGCCGAACCGCCGTAGGCGCATTCGATATCGGCCCATTCGAGACCTGCGTCCTTGAGCGCCTCGCGCACCGCGTAAACGCCCTGCTCTCGGCCGGTGCGGCCGTCGGTGCGGCCGAACGGGTGAATCCCCGCGCCGATGATGTAGACGTCCTTCATGCTGACTTCTCCGGACGGAACGCGAATGTCGCGGTGGTGGCGTTGAACGGCACGATGCAGAATTCCATCGGCATGTTGAGCTTCAGGTCCTCGAGCTCGGCGCCGACGATATACGATTCGACGATCACCTCGCCGGGAATTTCGACGTAGCCGAGGAGGTAGGGCGTGAAGTCCTTGGACCCCTCGCCCGGCCCCTCGTATGGCGACTTGGGGCGAAAGCCCTGACTGGTCCACGACCACAGCCTGCCCTTGCGCGGCAAAGGATGCGGCTCGACGTCCGCAGCGGCGTCCCCCGTGGGCATCGGGAACACGACCTTACCGCCGGGCAATTTGCCGGCGATGAGGCGCGGCTCCGGCTCGTCGGTCCACAGGTTGGGGTCGATCGGCTTCAACTCGGTCATCAGGCAGCTTTCGCGTAATGGGCTAGGTCTTCCGCGCGGCCGCCAAGCAGCCGTTCGAGCAACAGGATACGTTTGAACGCGTTGCCGATCGCCAGCTCATCGGTCACGCCCATGCCGCCGTGCATCTGCACCGCCTCGCGCCCAATGCGGAGCGCGTTCTCGCCGATGAACGCCTTCGCGCCCGCGGCCTGGGCGGACCACCGCGGCTGGTCGGAGCGGGGGGCGAGCGCGACTCGCAAGAGCATCGACCGCGACTGCTCGAGCGCGCTGTAGCACTCGACGAGACGGTGCTGGAGCGCCTGGAAGCTGCCGATCGCAACGCCGAACTGTTCGCGCTGCTTTACATATCCCAGCGTGTCGTCGAGCAGCCGCTGGGCCAGCCCGACCATCTCGGCTGCGGCCAGCAGGCGCACTTGCGCGACGACGGCAGCGAACGCCTCGGCAGGGATCCGCAGCGTCTTGCCGGCCTTGACGCCGCGCAAGTGCAATTCGGCGGCTAGGCTGCCGTCGACCACCGCGTAGCTCCGCACCTCCAGGCCTGCCGCATCGGCCGGAACGGCGAACAGCAACTGCTCACCCGCATGCTCTGCAGTGACGAGGAACAGATCGGCGAGCAGGGCGCCCGGAACGAACGTCTTCTCCCCCGACAGCCGGTAGTCGCCGTCGCTGCCCTCGGCTGTCATGGCCCGCGCGGCGAGGTTGTAGCGCTGCCCACGCTCGGCGAACGCGAACGCGGCAAAGGTCGATCCGTCGAGCACCCCTGCCAACGTATCCTGATCGCCGGCAGCGGCGAGCAGGAGCGCGGGCAGCACGCCGTTCTCGAGCCAGGGATCGGGCGCGATTCCGCGCCCCAGCGCTTCGGCCACGACAGTCAGATCGATCATCGACCCGCCCATTCCGCCGCACTCTTCGGGCGCGGCGAGCGCGATCAGCCCCAGCTCGGCGAGTTCGCTCCAGCGCGCCCGGTCGTATCCCGTATCGCTGCTGCGCAGGCGGCGGCGCGCCTCGCCGTCGATCGGCGCGACGAAGCGCGCGGCGGTCGCGCGGAACATCTCCTGATCTTCGGACAGGTCGAAGTTCATGCCGCGCGCTCGAACGTGATCGGCAGGCGCGTGATGCCGTAGAGCAGGACGTTGGGCAGCACCGTGATCGCGTCCTCGTCGGCCACCGCGAAGTTGTCGAGCCGCGAGAGCAGCTCGTCGAACGCGACAAACATTTCTTTGCGGCTGAGCATGTTGCCGACGCACATGTGAATGCCCTTGCCGAACGCCAGGTGCGTGCGCGCATTGGTCCGTTCGATGTCGAACTTGTCGGGATTCTCGAACCGCGCGGGGTCGCGGTTGGCCGCAGCGTAGCGCAGCTGCACCATCGAGCCGGCGGGGATCGCCATGCCGCCAAGCTCGGTGTCCTGCTTGACCACCCGCCACATTCCCGCGGTCGGCGTCTCGTACCGCAGCGCTTCTTCGACGAGGTTCTGGATCAGCTTGGGATCGCGGCCCCCGGCCGCGGCCTTGGCTTTGGCCATCTGCTCGGGATTGCGGATGAGCTGCAGCAACCCGCCGGCGAGCGTCGAGGTCGTCGTCTCGTTTCCCGCGACCATGAACTGCTGCATGATCGACATGATCTCCTCGTCGGTCAGCGGGGTCTCCCCCTCGACCCGCGCGTTGACCAGATCGGTGAGCAGATCGTCGCCGCCGCTTTCACGGCGCTCGGCGATCTTGGCCTTCATGTACTTCTGGTACTGGACGAACGTGCGCGCGCATTCGAGCTCTCGCTCGCGCGGGATCATCTGGCTGAACCGGTCGACTGCCGCGTCCGACCACGCCTTGACCTGCTTGTGATCGTTGTCGAGCCCGATCTGCTGCGCGATCATCGCCACCGGCAGCGGTATCGCGAACTCCTCGACGAACTCGCACTCGCCGCGGTCGGCGAAGCGTTCGATCAGCTCGACCGACTTGGCGCGCATGTCCTGCTCGATCGCGTTCACGCGCGGCGCGGAGAACGCCAGGTTGACCAGCTTCCGGTTGCGCGTGTGGTAGGGCGCATCGACAGTCAGCAAGGTGCCTGGATTGTCCCACCCCTCGCTCAGGATCGCCTGGATCTCGGGGTCGTCGGCACCCATCAGCGCAGCGAAGTCGTTGGAGAAAATCTCCGGCTTGCCCGTCGCTTCGGCACACAGATCGTAACCAAACACGACATAGGCGTTCATTTCCGGCACGTGACGGATCTTCACGCCTTGGTCGTGTGCCGCTCGATAATAACCGAACGGACTCGTCAACGTCTCCGGGACGAAGAAGTTGGTCTGTTCGATAGGCTTGTTCAAGCGCTGCGCTCCCTCGCTATAATTCCTATCTACGCCGGGGCGCGCATGAAGCGATGCGTGAAAGTGCTAGGCGAGCTTGAGGATCATCTTGCCCTGGTTGGCACCGCTGAACAGCCGCATGAACGCGGAATAGGCGTTGTCGATACCCTCGTCGACGTGCTCGTCGATCACGATCCGTCCCTCGGCCGCCCACTTGCCCATTTGCTCTGCTCCTTCGCCGAAGCGCGGCACGTAATCGGCGACCAGCAGGCCCTCGATCGCCGCGCGCTTGACGATAAGCTGCCACAGGTTGCGCGCGCCGACCGGATGGGTTGCGTTGTATTCGCTGATGAGCCCGCACAGGCCTACGCGCGCGCGCATCGCGAGGTTGTTGAGCCCGGCATCGAGGATCGCCCCGCCGACATTCTCGAAGATCGCGTTTACGCCGCTGGGCGCGGCGGCGGCGATCTCAGTCGTCAGCGCCGTCTCGTCCTTGCCGCGATAGTCGATTGCATGATCGAAGCCGTAGCGTTCGGTCAGCCGCGCGCACTTCTCTGCTCCTCCCGCTATGCCGATCACCCGGCAGCCGGCGATCTTCGCCAGCTGGCCAACGATCGAGCCCACCGCGCCGGCGGCGCCCGTCACCAGCACGGTATCGCCCTCCTTCGGGCGGCACACTTCGAACAGGCCGAAGTAGGCCGTCATCCCCACCGCACCGAACAGAGAGAGGTAGTTGGTCACTTGCGGTACCCCGGCGGGATCAATCGGCTGGGTAAAGCCGCCCGCGACACCGACCGAGTAGTCCTCGATCGCGTTGAGCCCCATGACCCACTGGCCGGGTGCGAACCCGTCCGCGCGACTCTGTTCGACGACGCCGATCGTGCTCGCGCGCACCGGCGCGCCGAGCGAAATCGGCGGCATGTAGCTCTCCGCGTCGTCCATCCACCCGCGCATCGCCGGGTCGAGCGAGGCGTAGTGGTTGCGGATCAGGAACTGGCCCTCCTCGAGCGCAGGCAGCGGCTCCTCCACCAGCTCGAAGTCTTGCGGGACGGGCTCGCCCTGAGGCCGGCGGCGGAGCAGAAAGCGGCGGTTCGTGATCATGCAGCAGGCCTCATCATGGGGCGAATTCCCTCAAGTGCACCCTATTGCCGGGTGGCGGTCAATCGACTGGCACTTTTGCGCGTGGCTTGCCGCGCGGGCGCAAGGCCATAGGGCAGGCAATCCAGGAGATCATCCAATGCCGACCAAGACCCGCCAGTTCCTGCTCAACGGCCACCCGCGCGGACGCGGGATAGCGGGCGACGATTTCAAGCTCGCCGAGACCGAAGTCGCCAATCCGGCCGAAGGCGAAGTGCTGCTGAAGACCCGCTGGCTGGGCTTCGATCCCGCGCAGAAGGGGTGGATGGAGAACATTGCCGACTATGTCGCGCCGATGGCGATCGGCGACGTGATGCGGGGCAGCGCGATCAGCGAAGTCGTCGCCAGTCGCAACCCGGACTTCGCGGTCGGGGACCTGGTGCTCGGCACCTCGGGGTGGACCGAATATCACCTCTCCGACGGCAGCGGCTTGACCAAGGTGGAGACCGATCTGCCGCCGACCACGCTGCTGTCGGTGCTGGGGACCACTGGTCTCACTGCCTATTGCGGGCTGTTCAAGGTGGGCAAGCCTGTGGCGGGCGACACCGTGCTGGTGTCCGGCGCAGCGGGGGCAACCGGCTCGGTGGTCGGCCAGCTCGCCAAGATCGCCGGCTGCCGCGCGGTCGGCATCGCCGGCGGCTCGGAGAAGTGCCGCTGGCTGGTCGAGGAGGCCGGGTACGACGCGGCGATCGACTACAAGGCCGACAACGTGAAGCAGCAGATCCGTGCACACTGCCCCAAGGGCGTGGACGTGATCTATGACAACGTCGGCGGGCGAATCCTCGACGACATGCTCGCCAACATCGCCACCGGCGCCCGGGTGGTGATCTGCGGCGGCATCAGCCGGTACGAAACCGGCGACCTGCCGGCGGGGCCGAAGAACTATTTTAACCTGATCTTCCGCCGCGCCAGCATGGCGGGCTTCATCGTCAGCGACTGGTCGGCCGAGTTCCCGGCGATCCGGAAGCGCCTAGAAGGGTTCGTCAAGAACGGGCAGCTCGCCTACCAGGAAGACGTTCAGAAGGGTTTTGAGAACGCTCCCGATACGTTGGGGCGCCTGTTCACCGGCGCCAATCGCGGCAAGCAGCTCCTCGAACTCTAGAAACTCGGCGTCGCCTTGCCTTCCGCGTCGTAGACCGGCCCTTCGGCATCGACGCGGTACTTGGCGCTGCTTGCAGCGGTGATGCCGAACTCGTGGATGTGGTCGCGCATGCCGGCGTACTGCGCGCCGGCGAAGTGGTTCGCGAGCGCCTCCTCGCTCTCCCACTCCTCGAATACGTGGATACGGTTGTCGCTCAGCCCGTCGGCGCTCCAGTCGTAGCGCAGGCAGCCCGGCTGGCCGAGGGCGCCGTCGATCCACTTCTTGCCCGAGGTGATCGCTTCGGCGCGGCGCGCCGGATCCACGTCGATCTGCGCGGCGATGAGTATCTTGGCCATGTTCAAGCTTCCTTCGGCTGGTATTCGGCGACGACGCTGAACCTGCGGCTCGCGTAGAGCCACGTCCCGTCGCGTTTCACGTATTGGTCGTCGTAGCGGCCGCCGACCACGCGCGAGCCGCCATCGGGCAGCGCGAGAATCTCGTGCGTCTGGACCCGGCCGGTCGCCCGGTCGCCGTCGACCTCGACAGCGCAGGTGATGCCGAGGAAACTGACGCTGGCGAAGCTCTTCATCGCCCCGCTCCACATCTGCACGATCGCCTCGCGCCCCTCGACCGTCGTTCCCATCAGGCTCCACTGCGCGTCGTCCGCCCAGCACTTGCCCCAGTCCTGCGCGTCGACCCGCAGTACGGCGTCACAGTAGCTGTCGTTGAGTTCGCGTATCGCCAGCCGGTCTTCGATCGGTCCGCTGAACATCGCCCGTCTCCTCTCGCTTGCCGCTATCGCGATGCGGCCGAGCGCGAACAATGGTTACTTTTACCAAGGGCGCGGCCGGCCCCGCGCCGGTAGAACGGACGCCACGACAACGGGGTAAGAGGAGCGAGAGATGGCGCGGCTGGCAGGGAAGAAGGCGGTGATCCTGGGTGCGGGATCGAAGGACAACATGGGCCAGACGATCGCCCGCCGCTTCGCTCAGGAGGGCGCCGAAGTGATGGTTGCCGGCCGCAAGGAGGATGTCCTGCGGCCTTTCGCCGAGGAAATCGGCGGGCACTGGGCGATCTGCGACATCACCGACAAGGGCGACGTCGAGGCGCTGGCGAAGTCGGCTGCGCAGAAGATGGGCCGGGTCGATGCGGCGATCAACACCAGCGGCTGGGGTCTGCTCAAGCCGCTCCTCGACGTGACTGACGACGAGCTGGACGCGATCGTCGCGCTGCAGTTTACCGGCGTGCACCATTTCCTCCAGGCATTTGTGCGGCAGATGATCGAGCAGGAGCCTTCGGGCGGTTCGATCATCTCGACCTCGTCGGCGACGACCAAGGCGGTGATCAACAACCACGCGGCCTACATCGGCACGAAGGCGGGGGCGGAGGCGCTGATCCGCTGCGTCGCAAACGACTATGGCCAGTACGGGATCCGCGCGAACACGCTCTCACCCGCATTCACCGAATCGCCGATGACGCAGGCATCGTTCCAGGTGCCTGGACTGGTCGAGGCGTTCCTGCCGCGCTATCCGCTCGGCCGGCTCAACACGTCCGAAGACATCGCCAACGCCGCGCTGTGGCTGTGCAGCGACGAATGCTTCCTGACCGGCGAGAACATCCAGGCCAACGGCGGGCTGCAGCTGCGCGGCAATCCGCAGGCCAAGGACATCGAGGCCTCGGTGGGCGCGGCGATGGCCAGGCAGAATGCCTGACGAGCGGGTCGACGTCGTCGTACTGGGAACCGGCGCCGCCGGACTGACCGCGGCGTTGGCGGCCCATGCCGGTGGGGCCAAGGTGGCGCTGCTCGAACGCGGCGAGCGCGTCGGCGGCACCAGCGCAGTATCAGGCGGCGTAATCTGGACTGCGGGCAACCCGCGCCAGCGCGCAGCTGGGATGGACGACAGCCGGGAAGAGGCCCTCGCGTACTTCCGCTCGCTCGATCACGGCGACCTCGTGGACGAGACGCTCGAGGCGTTTGTCGATCGCGCGCCCGAGGCGCTCGCGTTCCTCGAAAGCGAAGGCGCGCTCAGCGTCTCGCTGCTACCCGGCTATCCGGACTACTATCTCGACCGGCCGGGCGCGAAGGCGGCAGGTGGCCGCGCGATGGACCACGACCTGTTCTGCTTCGGCGAACTGGGCAACTGGGCCACCCGCGTGCTCGGTTACGATGACCCGCGCCCGATGATGCTGCGCGAGACGCCCCTCGGCGGCGCGACCGACCCGGTCCCGCCCGCGGAAATCCAGCGCCGCGTTGCAGCCGACGAGCGCGGCTTCGGGCAAGCGATGGTGGGACGGCTGCTGAAGGCCTGCCTCGAACGCGGGATAGAACCGCAGTTCGGCGTGCGCGTCGAGCGCTTGCTCAACGAAAATGGGCGCATGAACGGTGTGATCGGAACCCGTGACGGCGAACCGTTTGAGCTTCGCGCCGATGCAGTCGTCCTCGCGACCGGTGGATTCGAATGGGACGCCGATCTGCGCCAGGCATTTCTGCGCGGGCCGGTCGATGCGCCCGCCTCGCCGCCAACGGCCAGGGGCGAGGGGCTGCGGCTGGCGATGCGTGCGGGCGCTCGGCTCGGCAACATGACAAGCGCGTGGTGGGCACCGACGTTGGCGCCGCCCGGCAACCGCTGGGACGGCGGCGAGCAGCGCGCCTCTCCGCTGCTGATCGAGCGGACCGTTCCCCACTCCATCATGGTCAACCGCCAGGGCAAGCGATTCTGCAACGAGGCGGCGAACTACTCGGCGCTGGCCGGCGCGTTCCACCGCTTCGATCCGCAAAGCTACGACTACGAAAACATTCCGGCCTGGCTGGTGTTCGATGGCCAGTACCGCGCGCGTTACCCGCTGGACACGATCATGCCGGGCGCCGAACTGCCGCCCGAGTGGGTCGTCACGGCCGAGACCCTCCCGGATCTGGCGGCGGCGATCGATGTTCCGCCCGATGCGCTCGAGGACACTGTCGTCCGCTTCAACGATGATGCCGCTCGCGGCGAGGATCGCGAATTCGGACGTGGCACCAGCGCTTACGACCATTTCTACGGCGACCGCTCGCGTAGCGGCACCGCGACGACATTAGGCACGCTGGAGCGGCCGCCGTTCCACGCCGTGCGCGTTCACATGGGGATGCTCGGCACCAACGGTGGACCGCAGACCGACGGACTGGCGCGCGTGCTCGACCTGGATGGCAAGCCGATGCCCGGCCTCTACGGCGCGGGCAACGTCATCGCTTCACCCACCGGCGGCATCTACGCAGGCGCCGGCGGCACGCTCGGGCCGGCGATCGCCTTCGGCTACATCGCCGGCAAGGCCGCGGCGGGCGCCACCTAGCGCTTCTTCGGTTCGAATTCGATGTGCAGCGCCGCGAGGCTGCGCAGCAGGAAGTGCGGGCGGATCGCAAAGTCGTTCTTGCCGTCTGCGAACCACATGTCCTCGAACCGGTCGACCACGGCGGTGAAGCCCCATGTCAGCTCGCGCCGGGCGAGCGGCGCGCCGAGGCAATGGTGAGTGCCAGAGCCGAACCCCATGTGCGCGCCGGCCCTGGGCCGCTCGAGATCGAGCTTATCGGGCTCCTCGAAGAAGCGCTCATCGCGATTGGCGGCGGCGAAGCGGACGTTGACCATCGATCCGGCGGGAACAAGGTGGCCGCCGATCTCGGTGTCTTCCGCCACGAAGCGCATCAGGCTCTGGACCGGGGATTCGAGCCGCACCACCTCTTCGACAAAGGTCTTCATGTACTTGCCGGGATCGGACTTGAGCTGGCGCCAGACGTCCTTGTTTTCGATCAGCAGCCGCATCCCCGCGGCAAGCGCGTTGGTCGTCGTTTCGCTGCCGCCGACGAAGGTGTCCGCCATCATCTCGGCGTGAAGCTCGTTGTCGGTGAGTGTCCGGCCCCAACCCTCGATCACCGTGTTGACGAGCACGCTGATGAGCGATTCGTCGGGATTTTTGCGCAGCCGCTCGAAGATCGGCTGGAAATAGTGCTGCGCCTCGATCTCGCGATCGACCATCTCGAGGTGCTGGTCCTCGGGCAGCATGAAGCTGATCCGCTGGAAGAACGCGTCGGTCCAACGCTTGATGGTCCACATGTCCTCACGCGCGGCGCCCATCTGCTCGCCGATGATGAACAGCGGCAGCGGCACGCAGAACTGGCTCACCCATTCGCAGTGGCCGTCGTCGACGAACCCGTCGATCAACTCGTAGGCGAGCCGCTCGACCCGCGGATCGATCTCCTTGATCCGGCTCGGCTTGAACGCCTCGTTGAACATCGCGCGCATCTGCTTGTGCTCGGGATCGTCGCGCCCGTTCAGAGTCGGCGCCGGGACCCAGCCGTTCTCCGCAAAGCGCTCGACGATCTTTCGCCCGCGGTCCGCGGTGGCGGCGCCGGAGCGGTACTGCCGTTCGGGCGCGCTGCTGGGAAAGGTCGCCGGATCGGTGAGCACGCGCCGCACGTCGTCGTAGCGGGTGACCACGAAGATGTCGGTGCCGGGAATGTGGTGAGCCGGCGCCTCATCGCGCAGGGCCTGGTAGGCCGCGTAGGGACATTGCTGGACGCCGGGATCGAACAGATCGACGTTCGTGCGGGATGCCTGCGCCTCAGCCACGACGCTCTCCTCATGCCGTTGGACGCGCACCAAGCTGCGGCGATGCGGCCGCGGCGGCAATCCTCACAATCGATAGAGCCTATTTGCGCAGGAACGCTGCGATTCGCTGTTCCATGTCCGGCCCTCGGCCTTCGCCATCCATCCACTCAGCCGCCAGCGCGGCGTCCGTGGGGCGGGCATCGGCGCGGTCCAGCAGGCGCTTGTTGGCGGCGTGGCTGAAATGCGACTGTGCGGCGATTTGCCCCGCAAGGCGCGCAATCTCGCCGTCGAACTCGGCATCGGAAACGGCGTATTCGGCAAGCCCGATGCGCACCGCTTCCGCGGCATCGATGGTTTGCGCGGTGAACATCAGGCGCTTGGCGGTAGCGAGGCCGACGCGGCGCGGCAGGCGCACGCTCATGCCCCATACCGGTGTCAGCGCAAACTTGGCGTGGGTATCGCCGAACCTGGCGCTCTCGGCGGCGATGATGAAATCGGCGGCCAGCGCGACCTCGAGCGCGCCAGTGTAGCAATGGCCGTGAACCGCCGCGATCACCGGCAGCGGCAGCTTCTCAAGCATCCGCAGCGTCTCAGAGTGCCACCCGCGCGAGGGCGGATGCTCGCCTTGGGCGATGTCGGCGAGATCGTGCCCGGCCGAAAAGCACCGCCCGGCACCGCGCAACACGACGCAACCGACACTGCTTGCCGCGGCGAGATCGGCGACATGGGCCCGCAGCTCGGCGAACATGCCCACGGTGAGCGCGTTGAGCTTGTCCGGCCGGTTGAGCGTCAGCTGCACCCAGCCATCGCGGTCTTCGCGCGCAACGAGATCAGTCACCGCCCTCCTCCTGAGGATCGGAATAGTCGCGGTAGTAGGTCAGCTTGCCGTCGCGGACCTTGTAGAGCCCGCACCCGCCTCGCGCGCCGGCGGGCGAGTGCAGCGTCCAGCGCGACCACGCGCAATGATCGTCGCCGCAGACCTCGTCGAGCGTGAAGCGGATCTGCCGCGCGCCCATTTCCTTCACCATCGTGGTCATGAACTCCATGATCGCGTCGCGCCCACGGTGCGTGCCCCAGACCACGTCCTCGACCACCGCATCGTCGGCGAACAGGTCGACCAGTCTGGTGTAGTCGCCGCTGTCCTGGATTTGCCAGAACCGCTCGATCGTCTCCTGCGCCTGCCCAGCCATGCTTGTCTCCTTCAGCCCATCTCGCGCACCGGATCGGCGCCGTCCCAGCCCTTCGCCGCATCGGCGACCATTGCGTAGAATCCGGTGAGCCCCTCGCTCGGCTCGTAGAGCTCGAGCATGTGACCGAGCTGCGCGGCGCCGTCGACGAATGCATAGCGCACGCCGCTCATGGTCTCGCTGATCTGCGCCAGGGCCATGCCCTTGCGCGCGAAGTCCGCGATGGCGTCGTCCAGGTCATCGACGAACAGCGCCGCATGATGGAAGCCGAAGCGCCCCGAGCCCGCCGGATAGAGATCGTGAAACGCGCTCGGATCGCCGCCGGCCTGCTCGACGAACTCGATCATCACCTCGCCCCACTGGCCGTAGGCGGAAGAGTGATCGTGGGTCACGCGAACGCCCCGGTGTTCGCTCCAAGCGAGCGGGACGTGGCGCGCAATGAAGAACGGGCCCGAACCGAACGCCGCGCTGTGCTCCGCCGCCGCCTTCGCGATGTCGGGCACGAAGTAGGCCACCTGGCGGATCGGCAGCGCACTCACGGCCATGTCAGTTGATCGCCCGGTCCTTGCCTTCCCAGTAGGGCGCGCGCAGTTCGCGGCGCAGGACCTTGCCCGACGGATTGCGCGGCAGCGCGTCGATGAAGTCGATGGACTTGGGGCACTTGTAGCCCGCGATGTGCTGGCGCGCGTGCGCGATGACCTCGGCCTCGGTCAGCGTTTGCCCCTTCTTCACCACCACGCAGGCCTTGACCGCCTCGCCCCACTTCTCGTCGGGCACGCCGATCACCGCGACGTCC
>JBQCFR010000036.1:0-9484 GCA_051958885.1 Tsuneonella sp. | reverse complement strand
CGCCGAGGGCAAGGACCTGTCGTGCCGCCAGCAGGACATCGAGTTCAAGGGCCACGCGATCGAGTGCCGCATCAACGCGGAAGACCCGTGGACCTTCGCGCCCAGCCCCGGCACCGTCACCGCGTATCACGCCGCGGGCGGCATGCACGTGCGCGTCGATAGCGGGCTCTACTCGGGCTACCGCATCCCGCCCTACTACGATTCGATGATCGCCAAGCTGATCGTCTACGGCCGCACCCGCGAACGCTGCATCATGCGCCTGCGCCGCGCGCTCGAGGAAATGGTGGTCGAAGGCGTAAGGACCTCGCTGCCGCTCCACCGCGAGTTGCTCAACCAGCCGGACGTGCTGAGCGGCGACTACTCGATCAAATGGCTCGAGGAGTGGCTGAAGGAACGCGAAGCCGGCTAGCTCCGCCGTGCGAGATAGCGGCGGAGCAACGCATTGTGCATGAGTTGAGCCGTGGGCGGGCCGAGGGCGAACGCCCCTTGGGTGGCGAGCGCCACTTGCGGCGGTGCCGCTACCAGCAGGAGTACCGTGGCCGCGACAATAATCAGCGCGACAGCCAGCCACGGGAACAGGAACAAAGCGACTTTTCGCGGTTCCTCCTGCAGCGGATCGGCCCCTCCTGAAGCAAACTTCATCGGCAGCAGCTCGGCGGGTGGAAGTTCGCGATCCGCTTTCCTCGCCACACGGAACATCAACATCGGGATGAGCAGCGCAGCGAGCGTAATCAGCGCGGTAATCACTCCAGCGGCACCCCGGGTTCGTGCTTCGCGGTGCGGATCGTGAGCGAGGTCTTGACGCTCGCCACATTGGGCGCCGGGGTCAGCTTGCTGGTGAGGAATTCCTGGAAGCTCTGGAGGTCACGGCTGACGATCTTGAGGATGAAATCGATCTCGCCGTTGAGCATGTGGCACTCGCGCACTTCGGGCAGCTCGCGCATGTGATCCTCGAACTCGCGCAGCGCGCTCTCGGCCTGGCTCTTTAGGCTCACCATCGCGAACACCGTGATCGCGAAGCCCAGCTTCGAGGCGTCGAGCTCGGCGTGATAGCCCTTGATGACGCCCTCTTCCTCGAGGCTGCGCACCCGCCGCAGGCACGGCGGCGCGGTGAGCCCTACGCGGTTGGCGAGCTCGACATTGGTCACCCGCCCCTCGGCTTGGAGTTCCGCCAGCAGCCGGCGATCGATGTCATCGAGGTTGGCCATGATGCCCCTGTAGCTTGCCGCCCGGTGTTCCTTTCGCACAGCCGCAACAAAGCGGCGACCCATGGCAGCTGTGGATAATTTTATTGTTTGTGGCAGCAATTGTCCCGCTTTGCAACGCGGCGTCCGGGTCGCGTTCCAAGGCTCGCAGCAACTGTTAGGAGCACGGCGCGCCGAGGCTTATAGCGGCCCCTCACGAGCCCGGAGAACCGATGCATTTCGACGACCGCCTTGCCACCGTGCTGCGCCACCGCGCGGCTGGCGAGCGCGCGGCGAAGACGCAGTTCCGCCAGCTGCTCGACCTGCTGGGCAACCGCCGCCACGGCCGCGACGAATCGCTGCTCGCCGCGGCGTGGTTGCGGCTCGGCGCGCTCGGTGAAGGCATCCCGCCGGCCGATCGCGCGGCCATGATCCGCGAACCCTCGTTCCGCTTCCGCAATCCCGAGCTTGCGATGCACCTGGCGGAAGACGAGCCCGAGGTCGCCGCGGCCGCATTGGCGGTCGCCAGGCTCGATCCGGACGAGTGGGAGGCGCTCATCCCGCGCCTGCCGATCCGCGCGCGCGGGTTCCTGCGCCTGCGTCGCGATTTGCCGGACCGCGCGCTCGCGGTGCTCGAGCGGCTGGGAGTTCGCGACCGGGGGCTGCCGGGTCCCGGCCCGGGCGCATCCGCACCTGCGGAAGCGGAGATTGCCCCGCGGCCGCCGGTGCCCCCGCCGCGCCCTCGTCCACGCCCGGCGAACGACGCCGGTGATCTTCCAACTCCGCCCGAGGACAGCGCAATCGGCGCGCTGGTCAGGCGGATCGAGGCCTTCCGCAAGACCCGCGGCGAACCGGGCGAGGACGTTCCGCAGCTTCCGCTCGGCGAAGCGCGTGAGGCGGAGCGGCCGGCGCTGGCGGCGTTCGCCTTCACCACCGACGCGGAAGGACGCATCGACTGGGCCGAGCAGGGCGCCGCGCCGATGGTCGTCGGCGCCGCGCTCGCGCCATTGCGCTCGTCCTCGCGCGGCCATCGCCAGCCGCTCCGGGGCGTGGCGGTCGAGCTGTCGGGTGCGCCCGCGATCGCGGGGGACTGGACACTCGACGCCGCACCGCGCTTCACCGAACCGGGCGGCCACTTCCACGGCTATGCCGGCAAGTTCCGGCGCCGGCACCTGGCCACTGCCGCCGCTCCGCCGCCGGACACGAATGGCGAGCGCATTCGCCAATTGCTCCACGAACTGCGCACCCCGGTGAACGCGATCCAGGGGTTCGCCGAGGTCATCCAGCAGCAGCTGTTCGGTCCCACCCCGCACGAGTACCGCGCGCTCGCGGCGTCCATCGCCGGCGATGCCGCGCGCATGCTCGCGGGTTTCGACGAGCTGGACCGGCTGGCGAAGCTCGAGAGCGGCGCGCTCACGCCCGATCGCGGGGAGGCGGACTTCGGTTCGATCGCCGCAGGCATCGTCAATCAACTGCAAGACGTGCTGCGGCCGCGAACGTCCGCTTTCGAGACCGACTTTCCGGCCTGCCCCGCCCGAGCCCCGCTGGCGCGGGGCGAAGCAGAAGCGCTCGCGTGGCGCTTGCTCGCGACGCTCACCGGGGCAGTCGGCGCCGGGGAGACGCTCCGGCTCGAGCTGACGGCTGGCGAGGGTCCGCTGCGGCTACGCTGCGAGCTGCCGGCCTCGCTGGCCGCCAAGAGCGAGATCTTCGCCGCGGGCGGCAAGGCGGGCGGCGCGGTGACCGCCGGAATGTTCGGCCCCGGCTTCGCGCTGCGGCTCGCCCGCGCCGAAGCGCGCGCCGCAGGAGGGAACCTGGTGCGCGAGGACGACTGGCTGGTGCTGACGCTGCCGCTCTTGACCGCTGCCGAGGCGAAACCTAGCCGTAGAGTGAGCGAGGCGTAGCGGCGCCCCGCTCGGCAAGGGAGCAACGCGCGTGCAGCCGGACCTGACCCGCCCGCCGTCGCCGTCCTCCCGCGCGCGCTTCGCCCCCGGTTTCGGCACCCGCGCGCTGCTGACCGTCGATACCGAGGAAGAGTTCGACTGGGGCGGCCGGTTCACCCGCGACCAGCACGGGCTCGATCACGTCCCGCGCATCGCCGAGTTCCAGGCGTTCTGCGAAAGCTTGGCGGTCATCCCGGTGTATCTCGTCGATTGGCCCATCGCCACCTCGCCCGCCGCGCAGGAGGTTCTGGGAGAGGCGGTGCGCGCCGGCCGGGCCGAAGTCGGCGTCCAGCGTCACCCGTGGGTCAACCCGCCGTTCGAGGAAGAGGTGAATGCCCACAACTCCTACGCCGGCAACCTCCCCCCCGAGCTCGAGCGCGCCAAATTCATTGCGCTGCGCGACCGCATCGAAGAGGCGTTCGGCGCCGCGCCGATGATCTACCGGGCCGGGCGCTACGGCCTCGGGCCCGCCACCGCGGCGCTGCTCGCGGAAACCGGCGTGGCGATCGACAGCTCGGTGCGCGCGAACTTCGATTATCGCGCCGGGCATGGACCGGATTATCGCGCCCACCCGCTCGCACCATACTGGGTCGATGGTGACCGTCGCTTGCTCGAACTACCGCTGACTACCGTGTGGTGGGGCATGTTGCGGCATCAGGGGCCATGGCTGCACCCGCTCGCGGCCAGGGTCCCGCGCCTGCCGGGCCTGCTCGCGCGGACGGCGCTGCTCGACCGTATTGCGCTCACCCCCGAAGGGGTGAAGAAGGAGGAGGCGCTGCGCGGGATCGACATGGCCCTCGACGACGGCCTGCCACTGCTCGTGCTGAGCTTCCACAGCCCCTCGCTCGCTCCCGGCTTCACGCCCTATGTGCGCGACGCCGCCGATCTCGAGACGCTCTACGACTGGCTGCGCGGGGTCTATGGCTATCTCGAACGGCGCGGCGTGAAACCGACCAGCGTGGCGGAGGTCCTCGCGGCGGTGGAGGTCTAGCTTGCCAGCCGCCCCGCCCGGGGCTACCGCGCGCGCTCCGGCGTGTCGGGGGGCCTGTAGCTCAGCGGTTAGAGCTGGCCGCTCATAACGGCTAGGTCGCGGGTTCGAATCCTGCCGGGCCCACCACCGGAAGGCCGGCCGATCGGGTCGGGGAGTAGCGCAGCCCGGTAGCGCGCCTGCTTTGGGAGCAGGATGTCGCAGGTTCGAATCCTGTCTCCCCGACCAATCGGCGTCAGCCTCCCGCATCCCTGGCGCACCCTACATCGGTTGCCGAGCGCTGTCCTTCGCCGCAGTGAGACCAGCTGCAGACAACCGCCGACGGCGGTCCCGGATTTGGGTGAACGCATCGCTCCCTGGTTCGTTATCCCGGCAGACTGGCCGAGGAGAAGGTGCCTGTGATCGCTGCTCTGTCGCTCGTGATGGGTCGTTACGGCGGACAGGATGCACCTGGGCTCGAGGCTGTGCGCTGGTCGCCCCCCAGCGATCTGCACAGCCGGCCGGTCGCGCAAGCGCGCAATGCCTCATTCGCGGCCTGGTCGCGGCGGCACCGAATGCTGTACGCGATCGGTGAACTGACAGACGGCGTGCTGTACGCGCTGTCGCCAATGGACTGGTCGATGGCGGCAAGCGTTCCGACGCACGGCGCGGAGCCGTGTCACTGTGCGCTCGATCCTGCGGAAGGGTTCGTAGCGATCGCCAACTACCGCTCCGGCAATGTCGCCGTCTATGCGCTCGACGAAGAAACGGGGCTCCCGCTGCCGGACCCGTGGATCTTTCAGGGGAGCGGAAGCGGACCGGACGTGCAGCGTCAATCGGGTCCGCATGCGCACTGGGTCGGCTTCAGCGCCGATGGCCGCTGGCTATTGCAGATCGATCTCGGGGCCGACTGCATTCGCGCCTTTGCGTTCGATCCGAAGCGCGGTGTCACCGGCGAGGCGCGCGCCGCCTTTCGCGCGCCGGCTGGCAGCGGTCCCCGGTGGCTGGCGTGGCTCGCGCCCGATCGCGCGCTCCTCGTCAGCGAGCTGGCGAGCACGTTGACACTGCTCGATTTTCGCGATGGCGCGTTCACCGAAGTGGACCGGCGCTCCACCCGACCGGCCGACGCGGGCGGAGCCAGCACCGGCGGCCACGTGATTGTCGGTGCGCGCGGGGGGTGCGCCTATTGCACCAACCGCGGCGACGATACGGTCGCGCTATTTCGCGTCGAACGTGATCGTCTCGAACTCGTCCAGACGGTGCCGAGCGGGGGCCACTCGCCGCGGTTCCTGTGCCTGATCAAGCACCGCGATCTGCTGCTGGTCGGGCACGCGAAGAGCGGGCCCGTGCGCGCGTTTTCCGTGCTGCCGACCGGCGAATTGCTACCTCGGGAAGAGACCATCGGGATCGACAAGGTGGCGTGGATCGCGCCGAGCCCCGACTGACCCGCGCGGCTTAGCCCTGCGGCTTGATCGGCCCGGGCTCGTTCGCGAGAATTCCGACGACCTGCGTCCAGACGGCGACATTCTGGCGCAGCTGAGCGGGATCGACCTTGTCGAGCGTGTCGTCGGGCGTGTGGTGGAGGTCGAAGTACCTGAGGCCGTCCTGATCGAGATCGATGATCGCGGTCTTCTGGTCGCGGGCAATGCCGATGTCCTCGCCGCCGCTGGCCTCGGCATCGACCGAGGTCACGCCGAAGCGGGCGACGGCCCGCGCGATCTTCTTGTGCAGGTCGGCGTTGGTCCCTGAGAAGTTCGACTTGAAGCGCCACACCCGGTCGGCCCCGAAATCGCTTTCAAGCGCCGCTCCCACCGGCTTGTCGCCGTGCGCCTTGGCATAGGCGCCGCCGCCGCGCCCACCGATCTCCTCGGAGCCCGCGAGCAGCAGGCGGACGGTGCGCAGCGGCTGGCCCGCGCTGGCAACCGCCTTGGCGGCCGCCGCGACGATGCCGCAGCCGGCGCCGTCGTCGATCGCGCCGGTGCCGAGATCCCAGCTGTCCATGTGGCACGCGAGAATGACCGGCGGGAGCGAGAGATCGCGGCCAGGAATGTCGGCGATCACATTGCCCGATGGCACCTCGCCGAGCGCACGCGGGGTGAGAACGAGGTGCATCGTCACCGGCTTGCCGCCCGCGCGGTCGAAGATCCGCTCGAGCTGCTCGGCGTCGGGCACCGAGAGCGCGGCCGCCGGGGCGGGTGCGCCGGTGAAGCGGGTGTTGCCGGTGTGCGGATTGCGGTGATGGTCGGTGCCGATCGACTTGATCAAAGTCGCGACTGCGCCCTTGCCCGCCGCCGTGGCCGGCCCGACGAAGCGCGCAGGGCCGGCGAATCCGTAGCCCGAGCCGTCCTGCGTCAGCTCCATCGCGTTCGAGATGTACGCGATCTTGCCCGTCAGGCTGCCCGCCGGCGCGGCCTGAAGGTCCGCGAAGCTGTCGAAGCGCACGACCTCGGCGGTCACGCCCCCTGCCGGCGTCGCGCCGCTGCCGCCGAGTGCGGCGAGGACGAGCGGCTGCGCAAACGGCGCGACCACTTCGGCCCGCGCCTCTCCGCGCTCCCAGCCGGGGATCGTGAAGTCCTCGATATGCACGTTCGCGAAGCCGTGCGCCTTGAGCCACGCGACCGCGAACGCGCGCCCGCGCGCCTCGGCCGCCGATCCGGCGAGCCGCGGGCCGACTTCGGTGGTCAGCCCTTCGGTGAAATCCCACGCCAGCGTGTCGGCCTCGGCGGCCTTGTCGGCCGCCTTGATCACGGCGGAGGGAGTCGCGGGCGCGGCAAGCGCGCCCACGGGGACAAGCGAAAGCGCGCCAAGCGCGAGAAGATGCGACCTCATGGCCCGCCTGCTAGTCCAGGCGAGCCACGATGCCAAGCGGGCGGCTACTGAAGCGCTTCAGCCGCCTTGAGGTGCTTCTGCAGCGTCGGCACGGTGTCCTTCGCCAGCGAGGTGAGCGGCACCGGATCGCTGCTCCCCGCCTCGGTCTGGTACTTGTCGATGCCCTTCTTGTGGTTGGCGATCATCGCCGCGACGAACGTCTTGTCGAAGTCCGCCCCGCTCATCCCCTGCAGCTTGGCGTAGAGCGCGTCGGCGTCGGGCTTGGTCTCGCTGGTCACCGGAACGTTCATCGTCTTCGCGAGCGCGGTGAGCTTGTCGAGGTGCGCGCTGTGATCGGTGTTGAGCATCTTGGCGAAGTCTTTCACCTTGGCGTCGCCCGCCTTGTCCATCGCCAGCTTCGTGACGCGCACTTCGGCGTTGTCGCCCTTAATGGCGTCGGTGAGGAAGTCGGATGCGTGGCTGCTCGCCGCGGTGGTCGCAGTGCCGGTCGCCGCCGGCGCCATGTCGGTCGCCGAGGCGGTGTCGGTCGGCTTCTCGTTGCTCGGAGTGTTGCTGTTGCTGGAGCACGCGGCGAGCGCGGCGGCAAGCACGACGGTCATGCCGGCGCCCGTAATAAACCTAAGTTTCATGTCAGATTCCTCTCGCGCTTCTTCCCCGCTGCCGCAATGAGAAGATGGGGCAAAGGTTCCGCGGCGGCCATGCTATTCAGCGCCTCCCAGCGGGCGCTTGCCCCCGCCAGCGCCAGCCCCTATCTGCGCGCCAACTCCGCACACAGCCAGACACCTTCGAAGGACCCCTCGATGGCCGCCCAATACGCATACGTCATGAAGAACATGACGAAGACCTTCCCCGGTGCGCAGAAGCCGGTGCTGAAGGACATCAACTTGCAGTTCTACCAGGGCGCCAAGATCGGCATCGTCGGACCCAACGGCGCGGGCAAGTCGACGCTGATCAAGATCATGGCCGGCATCGACAAGGACTTCACCGGCGAGGCCTGGGCGGGCGAGAACATCACTGTCGGCTACCTCGAGCAGGAGCCGGAGCTCGATCCGTCCAAAACCGTGCTCGAGAACGTCAAGGATGGCGCGCGCGAGACGGCGAACCTGGTCGATCGCTACAACGCGATCGCCGCCGAAATGGCCGAGCCCGACGCCGACTTCGAGAAGCTCGGCGAGGAGATGAGCGAGCTGCAGACCAGGATCGACGCAGTCGACGGCTGGACGCTCGACAACCAGCTCGAGATCGCGATGGAGGCACTGCGCTGCCCACCCGGCGACATGGGGGTCGAAAGCCTCTCGGGCGGCGAGAAGCGCCGCGTCGCGCTCACCCGCCTGCTGATCCAGAAGCCCAGCATCCTGCTGCTCGACGAGCCGACCAACCACCTCGACGCCGAGAGCGTCCAGTGGCTCGAAAACCACCTCAAGGAATACGCAGGCGCGGTGCTGATGATCACCCACGACCGCTACTTCCTCGACAACGTGGTGGGCTGGATTCTCGAGCTCGACCGCGGCAGCTACTACCCCTACGAGGGCAACTACTCGACCTACCTCGAGAAGAAGGCCAAGCGGCTCGAGCAGGAGAGCCGCGAGGAATCGGGCAAGCAGAAGGCGCTCCAGCGCGAACTCGAGTGGATTCGCCAGACCCCCGCCGCGCGACAGACCAAGTCCAAGGCGCGTATCCGCAAGTTCGAGGAGCTGCAGAACGCGCAGGACAACCGCGCGGTCGGCAAGGCGCAGATCGTCATCCAGGTGCCCGAGCGGCTCGGCGGCAAGGTGATCGAGGCCAAGAACATCTCCAAGGCCTACGGCGACAAGCTCCTGTTCGAGAACCTCTCGTTCATGCTCCCGCCGGGCGGCATCGTGGGGGTGATCGGCCCCAACGGCGCGGGCAAGTCCACGCTGTTCAAGATCATCACCGGCAAGGAAACGCCCGACAGCGGCACCGTCGAAATCGGGCAGACGGTGCATCTCGGCTACGTCGACCAGAGCCGCGACGACCTCGATCCCAAGCACAACGTGTGGGAGGAGATTTCCGACGGGCTCGATTACATGAAGGTCAACGGGCAGGACATGAGCACGCGCGCCTATGTCGGGGCGTTCAACTTCAAGGGCCAGGACCAGCAGAAGAACGTCGGCAAGCTGTCGGGCGGCGAGCGCAACCGCGTGCACATGGCCAAGATGCTGAAGCAGGGCGGCAACGTGCTGCTGCTCGACGAGCCGACCAACGACCTCGACGTCGAAACGCTCGCCGCGCTCGAAGACGCGATCGAGAACTTCGCCGGCTGCGCCGTCGTCATCAGCCACGACCGCTTCCTTTTGGACCGCCTTGCGACGCACATCCTCGCGTTCGAGGGCGACAGCCATGTCGAGTGGTTCGAAGGCAACTTCGAGGCTTATGAGGAGGACAAGCGGCGCCGGATGGGCGATGCGGCCGATCGGCCGACCCGGTTGGCGTATAAGAAGCTGACCAGGTAACGAGCAACCCGCATCGTCGCCGATGGTGCATTTCGCGATGCTCAATGCACCCTACGGGATTAGTCGTCATGTAGGGTGCATTGAGGCGGA
>JBQCFR010000035.1:0-10374 GCA_051958885.1 Tsuneonella sp. | reverse complement strand
CGGCAGCGACCGGCGCGGCGTGCCGGTGGGAGCCGGCGGGATCCGGGTGGACGACGGCGTCTACGAAGGCGGCGAGGTCAGCATGTTCTACGACCCGATGATCGCCAAGCTGGTGACCTGGGCGCCGACGCGCGACGAGGCCGCGGACCTGCAGGTCCAGGCGCGCGACGCCTTCCAGATCGAAGGTCTGGGCCACAACGTCGATTTCCTGAGCGCGCTGATGCAGCACCCGCGGTTCCGCTCGGGCGAGCTCACCACCGGCTTCATCGCCGAAGAGTATCCCGAGGGGTTCGAGGGCGCGCCGGCTTCGGACGACCTGACCCGCGTGCTCGCGGCGGTCGGCGGCGCCATCGCCACCGCCGACGCCGACCGGGCGCGGCGGATCGACGGCCAGCTCGCCGGCGCGAGCGATACGCCGGGCGAGTGGGCAGTGAAGATCGGAGATACCGAACACCTCGTCAGCCTCGAAGGCGAAGAGCTGACGGTGGATGGCGAGCCGGTCGAGGTCGCGCTCGAATACGCACCGGGTGCGCGCTTCGTCGAAGTCGAGCACTACGCCGCCGGGTCCGACGAGGATGCGGAGCCGCTGGACACCTACGGCATGCAGCTCGAGCGCACACGCTCGGGCTACACGGTCACCACGCGCGGCGCCAAGCATGGCCTGCGCATCCGGCCCGCGCGCGTCGCGCCGCTGGCGCAGCACATGATCGAGAAGGTGCCGCCGGACCTCTCGAAGTTCCTCATCTGCCCGATGCCCGGCCTGCTCGTGGCGCTCCACGTCAGCGAAGGCGACGCGGTGCAGCCAGGCCAGCCGCTGGCCACCGTCGAGGCGATGAAGATGGAAAACATCCTGCGCGCCGAGAAGGCCGCCACGGTGGCGAAGATCAACGCCGCGCAAGGGGACAGCCTGGCGGTCGACGAGATCATTCTCGAGCTCGAGTAGGACGCATATTGGAGGGCGAAAACGGATGCTGCTGAAATTTATCGGATCGCTTGCCCCGATCGCGGGCCTCGCGTTGCTGGTTGCACCGGCGCACGCGCAAACGGGTGCGGCGGCCAGCGGTAAGTGCGCCGCTTTGTCGGCCGACTACGATCAATATGAGAAGGCGATGGCGTCGCGCTTCGCCGAAAGCGTAGGCGACAATAGTGCGCCACGTGCAACCAATCGTGCCATCGAGGACTCGAACTCGCTGAGCCAGGCGCAAATCACCCTTGTCCTCATGCAGGCGAGCCACTGCACGCTTCCCGACCACGCGCCCTCGATCAAGAGGTATCTGACTGAGGCTCTCACTTGCTCGACTGACCGGCTTAAGGCCGGCGGCGCTGACGCGCCAAGCTGCGACATGAAGAAGTGGATCGGAAAATAGCCCGACTAGGCACCATCTTCACCATTGGCTATGAAAAGGCGACGCAGCAGGCGGTAATCGACGCGCTGCGCAGCGCGGGCGTCGAGCTGCTGGCGGACGTGCGCTATCTGCCGCTGTCGCGCCGCGCGGGCTTCTCGAAGTCGAGCCTCAAGGCCGCGGTGGAGGAGGCGGGGATCGCCTACCGCCATTTCAAGCAGCTCGGCACGCCCGCCGAGGGGCGCGAGGCGGCGCGGCGCGGCGATCATGCGGGGCTGGGGCGGGTCTATTCCGGCCAGCTCGAACTCCCCGAGGCAATGGCGCAGATGGGCGAATTGAAGGCGATCGCCGCCGAAAAGCGGGTCGCGCTGCTGTGCTACGAACGCGACGCTGCCGAATGCCACCGCGCGCTGCTGTTCGACGCGCTGTTCGCCGATTTCGAGAGGGTCGACCTGGAGCCCGCGCTAGTCGTCGACTAGCGCCACGGCCCTGATCCATCCGGCGCTCGCCCGCTCGATCTTCACCGGGAAGCAGCTCACCGTGAACCCGCGGCTCGGCAGCGCGGCGAGGTTGGTCAGCTTCTCGATCTGGTAGTAGGGGCGGATGCGGCCCGCCTTGTGGCCTTCCCAGATGATCGACGGGTCACGCGTTTCGGCCCAGCGCCTGGCGGTGTGGCTGAACGGCGCGTCCCAGCTCCACGCGTCGGTGCCGACCACCTCCACGCCCTGCTCGGTGAGAAACAGCGTCGCCTCCGCGCCCATGCCGACGCCCTGGTCGATGAAATCAGGTGTTCCATACACGGCGCCCGACTGAACAAGCACGATATCGAGCGGTTCGAGGGTGTTCCCGCCCCGATCGAGCGCTTCATTGACATCTTTCGCGCTGACCACGTGACCATGCGGCAGGTGGCTGAAGTCGAGCTTGACCCCGGGCCGGAAGAACCGGTCCAGCGGCGCCTCGTCGATGCTCGGGGCCGGCGCCGCACCTGAATCGGTGGTCGACTGGAAGTGCCACGGCGCGTCCATGTGCGTGCCGTTGTGAGTGGATAGGGTGACCTGCTCCACCGCCCAGCCTTCGCCGTCGGGCAGGTCGTCCTTCGTAAGACCCGGAAAGAACGAGGCAATCTGCTGCCACGTATCCTCGTGAGTCATGTAGGCGACGCGCGGGCGCATGACCTCGGGATCGGAGATCACGTCGTTCGTGATCGGGATCGAGAGGTCGACGAAGCGGGTCATGCGGCGCGCGGCTCGGGGTTCACCATGTGCTTGCCGAGCGCCAGCTTGAAGACGACGAAGGCGACCAGCCCGATCGCCGCGCTGGCGACGTGCACCAGCCAGAACTGAGGAGTCGGCATCGTCGAATACCACCCGCCGATCGTCCCCACGATGTAGTTCGCGGCGAAGAACGCCAGGTAGTAGATGCCGACGATGGTCGCGTTGAGCGCCTTGGGCGCGAGCTTGGTGAACAGCGCCAGGCTGACCGGCAGAATGTGGGCAAAGCCGATCGAGTTGAGCAGGTGGAACATCAGCGGCCAGAACATGCCGACCTTGCCGTCCCCCGCGGTTACCGCGCCGAGGTACAGGCATAGCCCGCCGCCGATGGTGAAGAAGCTGCCGATGATCATCTTGCCGAGCTCGTCCGGCTCGCGCCCGGTGCGCTTGCCCACGAAGTCCCAGAACCACGCGACCGCCACCAGCATCGAGAACGACAGCGCCGAATCGATCGTGATCATCCACGAGCTCGGCATGTGGTAGCCGAAGAGGTCGAGGGTGAACTTCTTGTCCGCCCACACGAGGTAGGCGTTGAAGATCTCCTGGTTGGTCAGCAGCGCCACCGCCAGCACCGGCACGAGCACGATCAGCGCGATGACGCGCGGCCACTCGTCGCTGCGGATGCCCTCGCGCTCCGCCTTCGCCCCGCGCACGGGGCGGTTGTCCGCTGGGAGCCACGGCCGCGCCTTGAGATAGATCAACAGGCCCAGCACCATCACGATCCCCGCCGTGCCGAAGCCGTAGTGCCAGCCGACGTTCTGCCCCAGCGTACCCGAGATCAGCGGCGCGACGATCACGCTGACGTTAATGAAGATGTAGAAGATCTGGAACGCCATCGCGCGGCGATTGTCGTTCTCGCCGTAGAGTTCGCCGACCTGGCTGGCGATGTTGCCCTTGAACAGGCCGACGCCGATGATGAGCGCCAGCAGCGCGAACAGGAACGCGCCCTCGAACGCCATCAGGAAGTGGCCGATCGCCATGATCGTCGCGCCCGCGATCAGCGCCGCGCGGCGCCCGAGCCAGCGGTCGGCGAGAATGCCGCCGACGATCGGCGTGAGGTACACCAGCGAGGTGTAGTCGCCGAAGATGCGCGAGGCGAGCGGCTGCCCGTCGAGCCCGTAGAAGTTCTGCACCGCGCCGAGCCCGATCACCCCTCCCGCATGGGCCGGCAGCAGCAGGTAGTTGACCATGTAGAGCGTCAGCAGCGTCTGCATCGAATAGTACGAGAACCGCTCGCACGCTTCGACGAAGCCGAGATAGCCGAGGCCCTTGGGATGACCCATGAAGGCGCGGTCGGCGGGGTCGGCGGCGTCCTCGAGATGCTCGGGGGTGGCTTCGGCCAAGGTCATGCGGATCTCCCGGTGCGTTCGTATCTTTTCCGACCGGTTAGCGCGCGTGCGGCACGCTCGCGAGAAAAATCAACGCCCGCGCAGTTCCTGGTCGAGGAAGTCGGCGACGTCGGCCAGCTCGACATCGCGCGCGAGGAAGGCCTCGCCGATGCCGCGCAGCAGGACGAAGGGCAGGGTGCCGGCGTCCATCTTCTTGTCGTGGAGCATGTGCGCCGTGAGGCGCTCGCCGTCGCACTGGAGTTCGAGGTCGGCGATCTCGCTCGGCAATCCGGCGTGCTCCACCGCCAGCGCGACACGGCGGGCATCCGCTTCCGCGATCAATCGCTGGCGCTGCGAATAGCGCGCGGCGAGGACCATCCCGAGCGCAACCGCTTCGCCGTGCAGCAGCCGCTCGGAGAAGCCCATCTCCGCCTCCAGCGCGTGGCCGAAAGTATGGCCGAGGTTGAGCAGCGCGCGCGCGCCGGTGGTCTCGCGCTCGTCCTCGGCAACGATCCGCGCCTTGGCCTTGACGCTTTCGGTGACGGCGTATTCGAGCGCCACCGGGTCGCCGGCGAGCACCGCGGCGCCGTTCATCTCGCACCACGCGAAGAACTCCGCGTCGCCCAGCACGCCGTACTTGAGCACTTCGGCATAGCCGGCGCGCAGCTCGCGCGGCGGCAGGGTGCTGAGCGTGTCGAGGTCCGCCAGCACCAGCGCGGGCTGATGAAACGCGCCGACGAGGTTCTTGCCGGCGGCGGTGTTGATCGCGGTCTTGCCACCGACCGAGCTGTCGACTTGCGCCAGCAGCGTGGTCGGCAGCTGGATGAAGCCGCAGCCGCGCTTGAGGATCGCGGCGGCGAACCCGGTGAGATCGCCGATCACCCCGCCGCCAAGCGCGATTACATGGTCGCCGCGCTCGACTTCCTCGGCGAGCAGCCAGTCGAGGGTGGCGGCGAGGCCGTCCCAGCTCTTCGACCGCTCGCCCGGCTCGTGGACCAGCCAGCGCGGCTCGAAACCTTGCGAATGAAGCGCTCGATTTACCGCCGAACACCAGTGTTCGGCGACGTTTGCGTCGGTGACGATCGGCACGTGCTTCTTGCGCAGCAGCTTGCCGCACTGCGCCGGCAGATCGGCCAGCAGGCCGCCGCCGACTCGCACTTCGTAGCTGCGCCCGCCGAGCGCGACCGGGATCACAGCCACCGGTCGATCGCCCCGATGATCGATAGCGCGGTATCGAGATGCGGTCCGCGGCGGCTGTCGATGCGGATCGGCGCCTCGGCGTAGGCCGGCTGCCGCTCGGCGCTCAGCCGGGTGAGGATTTCCTTCGGATCGCCGCCCTTGAGCAGCGGCCGCCCGTCGCGCCGCCGCGCGGTCCGTTCGACGAGCGTATCGACATCGCAGTCGATCCACACCGCGATGGCCTGGGCCAGGATCAGCGCGCGGGTCTCGGCGTTGACGAAAGCCCCGCCGCCGGTGGCGATCACCCCGTGACCTTCCTCCACTAGCCGAGCGATCACCCGCCGCTCCCCGTCGCGAAAATAGGGCTCCCCGAACTGCTCGAAGATTTCCGACACGCTCATCTGGGCGGCTTGCTCGATCGCCTCGTCGGCATCGACGAAGTCGGTGTCCAGCAGCATCGCCAGCGTTCGCCCAACCGTCGACTTGCCCACGCCCATCAGCCCCACCAGCACCACGGGCCGATCGATGCGGCGGGCAATCGCGCCGATTTCGGCATCGGTCAGGCTGGCGGTCGCGGGACGCATTGCCGCCCCGCCTATAGATGCGCTAGGGGCGGCGCAACCATGCAGAGGATGAGCGCAAAGGGTCGCGGCTTGACGATGTCTCGCAGGCAGATCGCCTGGATTGCAGCGGCCCTGGTGGGCGCATTGCTGGTGTACGCCTGGATCGACGGCGGCGAGGAGCCACTGCGCCCGATCGTGCAGCCCGTGGCGCTGCCCGAGGGCGTGCGATGAGCCGCGCATGGCTCCTCGGCGGAGCGGCGCTGGTGCTGTGTTCGGCGATCGCGGCGGCGCAGAGCGCGCCCGAATCGCTGCTGCCGCCGGGCTTCGAAGAACCCACCCCGGCGCCGACCCGCACGCCGGCGCCGCGCCCCAGCGGCGAGCCGAGCGCGGCGCCATCGGTCAACCCCACCTCGCATGCGGTGATCCAGCCGCTGCCGCCGAGCGCAGGCGAGACGGTCCCGACCGCCGAGCCTGCCACCCCGGTCGCGCTGCCCTCCGGCCTGCCCTCGCTCGACGCGCTCGAGAAGATGTCGACCGACGACCTCGACGAGTTGCTCGGGCTCAAGCCGAAAGTCGACATCCCGCCGGGGGCGCGGCGCTCGCTGCAACAGGTGGGAGTGATCGGGCCGACCGAAGGCGGAATGCCGACCGGCTCGCTTATCAACCAGCCCGCCTCGCTGGTGCGCGCGGCCCTGGCCGGCACCAAGGGCCCGCTGGTCTCGCGCTGGGGCCACATCCTGCTCCGCCGCGCGCTCGCCAGCCGGCTCGATGCGCCGACCGGCATGGACCCGGTCGAGTTCGCCGCGCTGCGCGCCAGCGTTCTCGACAGCATGGGCGAATGGAGCGCGGCGCGCGCGCTGGTGCAGGACGTCGACACCGCCAACTGGTCGCCGCAGCTCACCAGCGCCGCGCTCAACGCCTACATCGGCACCACCGACATCGCCGGCGCCTGCCCCGCGGTTCGGCTGCAGGGCGGGGTGCGCGAAGACGGCACCTGGCGGCTCTTCCAGGGCATCTGCAACGCTTATGCGGGGGAGGGCGCGCGGGCGCGCACCGATCTCAACCGGCTGCGCTCGCGCGGCACCGCGGCGCCGATCGACGTGGCGCTGGCGCAGCGTTTCGCGGGCGCCGCCGGCGGCGGGCGCGGCGGAGTCACCGTGGAATGGAACGGTGTCGATGACCTGACGCCGCTGCGGTACGCGCTCGCTCTCGCGGTAGGCGAAGCGGTCCCCGACAGCCTGACGAGCGATCTCGGCGCGTATTATCAGCGGGTTTCGGCGACCGCCCCCGCGCTCGGCCTGGCGGATCGTGCGGCCGGCGCGGACCGCGCGGCGCGCGAGGGCATCCTCTCCTCCGCGGCCTACATCGACCTCTACGGCCTGATCCGCGCCGACGGCGGCATCGATGGCCCGGCCGCCGATACCGCCGACCAGCTGCGCGAAGCCTATGTGGGCAAGGATCCGGCGGCGCGCCTCGCCGCGATCAAGAGCGTGTGGGGCGGCGGGGAGCCGGACTATGCGCGCGCCGTGCTGACCGCCTACGCCGCGGCGCGCATGGCGCCGAGCAAGCAATTTGCCGGCGACGCGCCGACCCTCATCGCGTCGATGCTCTCCGCCGGGCTCGAGCGCGACGCCATGCGCTGGGCGCAGTTCGCCCCCGAAGGGAGCGAGGCGTGGGCCTTGCTGACGTTCGCCGATCCGAACGTGCGCGGCACGGTGAGCAGCAACGGCGTCGGCAGCTTCATCGACGACGACAACAGCGCCGGCAAGCGCAAGGCGAAGTTCCTCGTCGCCGGCCTGGCCGGGCTGGGGCGGATCGGTTCGACCGCGCTCGGCGGCCTCGAGAGCCGCGCGGGCGCAAACCTGGGCCAGCCCACCAAGTGGACCCGGCTGATCGATCAGGCCGCCGCGGTCGACAACCAGGCGCTCGTCGCGCTGCTCGCGGGCGTGGGAATGCAGGGCACGTCGTGGAAGCAGATGACGCCGCGGCACCTGTTCCACATCGTGCGCGCGCTTGACCAGGTGGGCATGACGGCGGAGGCGCGGATGATCGCGGCGGAGGCAGTCGCGCGCGCCTGAGGCGGGGCCAGCGAATGACGGCAGTCGAGGAGTTCCTGGCCATGCTGGCCGCCGAACGCGGCGCGGCCGCGAACACGCTGGCGGCTTATCGCCGCGACCTCGAAGCCGCGGCGGAAGAGCTCGGCGATCCGCAGGCTGCGCAGGGCGAAGCGCTGGCCGGCCTTGGCGCGGCGTGGGCGCATCTCGCGCCCGCCAGCCTCGCGCGGCGGACTTCGGCGCTGCGCCAGTTCTACGGGTTCCTGGTCGACGAAGGTTTGCGCGACGACGATCCCAGCGCGGCGCTGCCGCGGCCGGCGACGCGGCGCGCGCTGCCGAAGATACTCACTCACGCGGAGGTCGCTGCGTTGTTCGCGCGCGCGGAACTGGAGGCGCAAGGCGAACGGGCGGGGCCTGTGCGAACCCTTGCGCTGATCGAACTGCTCTACGGCTCGGGCCTGCGCGCGACCGAGCTCGTCTCGCTCCCGCTCGCCGCGGTTCCGCGCGACGCGCCGCTGCTGACGGTCACCGGCAAGGGCGGGCAGACGCGCAAGGTGCCGATCGGACGGCAGGCGCGGCTTGCCCTGTCGCGCTGGCTCGCGGTGAGGGCGGAGGGGCGCTTCCTGTTCCCCTCGCGCGGGGGCAGGCATCTCACGCGCGTGCGCCTGTTCCAGCTTCTGAAGGAGCTGGCCGCCCGCGCCGGGCTCGCGCCGGAGAAAGTCAGCCCGCATGTCCTGCGGCATGCGTTCGCCACGCATCTGCTCGAGGGCGGGGCGGACCTGCGCGTGCTCCAGACGCTGCTCGGCCATGCCGACATCGCGACGACGCAGATTTACACCCAAGTCGATTCGGCGCGTCTGGTCGCCCTCGTCAACGAACGCCACCCGCTTGCACGCGGCGGCAGGGGCGGGTAGCGCGCGGCCATGAATTCCTATCTCGAATTCGAAAAGCCGGTGGCGGAGCTGGAAAAGCGCATCGCCGACTTGCGCACTGCAGCCGACAGCGACGAGGTCGACATCGCGCAGGAACTCGAGCGGCTCGAGGCGAAAAGCGCCGGCCTGCTTGCCAGCACCTATGCCTCGCTGACACCGTGGCAGAAGACGCAAGTCGCCCGCCATCCGCTGCGGCCGCACTTCCGCGACTACGTCGCGAACGCGTTCGAGGAGTTCGTTCCGCTCGGCGGTGACCGCACCTACGGCGACGACCAGGCGATCATGGGCGGTCTCGCGCGGCTCGGCGGGCGGCGCGTGGTGCTGATCGGACACGAGAAGGGCCACGACACCGAAAGCCGCATCCGGCACACCTTCGGGATGGGCAAGCCCGAGGGCTACCGCAAGGCGATCCGGCTGATGGAGCTCGCCGGCCGCTTCGGCCTGCCGGTCGTCACGCTGGTCGACACTTCGGGCGCGTTTCCGGGTATCGAGGCCGAAGAGCGCGGCCAGGCCGAGGCGATCGCCCGTTCGACCGAGGCGTGCCTGGCGCTGCCGGTGCCGATGGTCGCCGCGATTGTCGGAGAAGGCGGATCGGGCGGCGCGGTGGCGCTCGCCAGCGCCGAGCGCGTGCTGATGATGGAGCACGCGATCTATTCCGTGATCAGCCCGGAAGGCTGCGCCTCGATCCTGTGGCGGACCGCCGAGAAGGCGCCCGATGCGGCCGAAGCGATGAAGGTGACCGCGCAGCATCTCGAGCGGCTCGGGGTGATCGACCGGATCATTCCCGAACCGGTCGGCGGTGCGCACCGCGATCCCGCGGCCGCCTCCAGGGCGCTCGCGGCCGCGCTGGGCGAGGAGCTCGACACCCTCGCCCGCAAGACCCCTGACGAGCTGCGCCGGATGCGCGAGGATCGCTTCCTCCAGATCGGCGCCTGAGGGCGCCTGGCGCGGCAGAAGGGAACCAAGGCCGCGGGCGGCGGGTTCTCCCCCCACTGACAACCGCAGCGGCGGGTGGCGCGCCGCGGATGCCACAAGGGGAAGCAATCATGCCGCGTTTCAAGACGCTCGCGCTCTCGACCGTAGCGCTGCCGTTCGCACTGGCGGGCTGCGCCGCGACCGGCGGAGGCGCCATTCCCGACGCCTCGGCGCCGATCGCCGCCTCCGAAGCCCAGCAGGGCGCCGAGGCCAATCCGCAGATCCTCGCCGAGTTCGGCGGCGCGATGAGCGGCAGCCAAGCCGCCTATGTCGAGCAGGTAGGCAAGAACATCGCCGTTCAATCCGGCCTCGGCAACGCGCGTGACGCGTTTCACGTCGCTCTACTCAACAGCTCGGTGAACAACGCCTTCGCGATCCCCGGCGGCTACATCTACACCACCCGCCAGCTCGTCACGCTGATGAACAACGAGGCGGAGCTGGCCGGTGTGCTGGGGCACGAAGTGGGCCACGTCGCCGCGCGCCACGCGCAGCGGCGGCAGGCGAAGGCGCAGCAGAACTCGCTGCTCGGCGGGATCGGCGCGATCCTGTCGGGCCTCCTCCTCGGCAACAGCGGGCTCGGCCAGCAGATTTCGCAAGGCATCCTGCAGGGCTCGCAGCTGCTCACGCTCAAGTTCTCGCGCAGCCAGGAGCTGGAGGCAGACGGGCTCGGTATCACCTACCTCAAGCGCGCCGGCTACGATCCGCACGCGATGGCGACGGTGCTGCAGG
>JBQCFR010000034.1:0-4410 GCA_051958885.1 Tsuneonella sp. | reverse complement strand
TGCGCGGCGCTTTGGGTGTCGGCGATTGCTAGGCGGTTGCCTGCCGCGTCGATGCGCGCGGTGGTCGGCAAGTTGTGATCGGGCACCGCCAGCGTGAGGTCGGGCCGGCGCACCTTGCGGCCGCTCGCGCGCAGGGCCTCGAACGCCTGCGGGCTGGTGACTTCGTGGACGAGATGACGATCGATGTAGATCAGGCTGGTGCCATCGTCGCGCGTCTCGACGACGTGAGCGTCCCAAATTTTTTCGTAAAGAGTGCGGGGGCGGCTGGCCATCGCCGGTTGGCTATGCCTGCCGCCCCCGCGGGACAAGATGGGAAAACTTGGCCGCGCTCAAGAGTCAGCGGTGAGCGGTCCAGCCCCGATGATAGCGGCCGTCGCGCCCGGCGAAGCGATCGCCGTCGCGCACCTGGACGGCCAGGTTGCGCCGCACAGCGTCGACTCCGCGGTCAAGAGCCGCGTATTCGCCGCGGGTGAACCCGCCGCGCGCGTAGGCGCGATAGGTGTTCTGGAGCCGGTCGACCTGGCGGTCGAGCTGGGCGGCTTCGGCGCGCGAGATCCGCCGCTGGTCGCGCGCCCGGTCGATCTGGCGGTCGAGCTGCGAAATGTCCTGGCGGAGCTGCGCGGGCGCGCCCCACTGAGCAGCCGACGCCGGGACGGCGGCGCCCAGCGTCAGCGAAGCGAGGAGAGCGGTGGCGAGGAGCTTGGTCTTGGTGGTCATCTGGTGCGTCCTTGTGGTCTGTGGCGGACAAATGCCGCACGTTCAGAACTAGGGCGATTTAGATGAACGGCAAAGATACAATCCATCGCGGTTTGCACCAGGAGTGTAACAATGTGTCGCGGGCCAAATATCGGCAGCCCGTATTGAGTCATGGATTGGCAACACGATTGGGAGTAACTGACAGGCATGTCAGCAAAGCCCTTCGCCTTTCCGATCCGGATCGTACCGGCCGATATCGACTTCATGGGACACGTGAACAACGCGCGGTATCTCGGCTGGGTGCAGGACGCCGTGCTCGCTCACTGGAACAAGCTCGCGCCTGCCGAGGCCGTGGCGGAGCGGCTGTGGGTCGCGCTCAAGCACGAGATCACCTACCGCAAGCCGGCATTTCTGGAGGACGACGTGATCGCCCGCACCGTGCTCGAGAGCATCACCGGCGCGCGCGCATTCTATCATACCGTCATCGCCCGCGGCGAAGAAGTGCTCGCGGAGGTGCGTTCCAGCTGGTGCTGCGTTAACGCCGAGACGCTGAAGCCGGCGCGGATCGGGGAGGAGATCGCCAGCTTCTTCTTCGGCCCGCGCAAGTAAGCAGTCTCGTCGTTGCCAGGCGGCTGCACGGCCGCTAGCCGCCGGAGCTTGCATCCGGGCAGGGCCGCACAGGTGGACAAGGGGTATCACGCCGACCGGCTGGTGATCGTGCTGATCGTCGTAGTGCCGGCGCTGTTCTATGTATTCGGCCTGGGGCTGTACATCGACGGCTGGGGCTTCCTGTGGGCGATGCGCACCAGCCCCGACCAGTCGTGGATCGGCCTGTACCGGACGCTGGCGGTCCAACCTGCGCTGGCGGTGCGTCCGCTGCAGATCGTCTGGCTGGTGGCGAGCTACAAGCTCTCGCCCGGCTCGATTGTCCCGGCTCATCTGATGAACCAGGTGATGTTCGCGCTGGCCGGGCTGCTCCTCCACGCGGCGCTCTATCGCAATGCGGGACTGCGCCGGTTCGCGCTGCCGGGGGTGGCGCTCTACCTGTGCCTCCCCACTTTCATGACGGCGCGGTTCTGGTGGGCGAACCATCAGTCGGGCCTCGCCCTGCTGGCGGCGGCTCTTGCCATTTACCTCGTCCAGATATGGCTGTCGCGAGAGCGGCGCTTCGCTTGCCTGGCGGGAGCCTGCGCGGCGACCGCGGCGACGTTGCTAGCCTACGCAATGCCGGCCTTCGTGCTGCCGGCGGTTCCGGCGCTGCTCGCGGTCGGCGGAGGCCGTCGACCGGCCGATCTGCTGCGCGATCGCAAGGTGGTGGCGGCCACCGCAGCTATCACCGCAAGCTTGATCGCCACTTCGCTGTTCAAGCTGAGCTTGGGCTACGGCGCGGAACCGCCGACTTCCGCGGCCGGATTCGCGATCGACGCGGCGTGGCTCTACGCGCGCGCGGGGTTCACTGCATTCTGGACTCATGGCGTGGCCGCGCCGCTCTACGCCGTGCGTATTGCTGCGGGCGGATACGGCTCGCTGCTGGGCCCCGCAGCCGGCGTATTGGTGGCGGCGCTGCTTGCCTGGCGCATTCCGGCGAGCGACAGCCTGCGCGTCGGGAGGGTTCAGTTCGCGGTGATGCTCGCGGCAGCGCTCGTGGTGTTTGCCCTCGCTTACGTTCCCTTCCTGGCGAACTTCTGGTTTGGCGGCTCACCGTTCGGGACCGCCAACCGGGTGCACGTCGCGGGAGCGATGGGGGTGGCCATTGCGCTGGCCGCCTGCGCGGGGTGGATCGCGTCGCGCTGGCCGCGCGCTGCGCGCGCCCTCCTGCTGTTCTATTGCGCTGCCGGGGTATCGACACAAGTCGTCCTCGGCCGCAACTGGGATGCGGCGTGGACCGCGCAGCAGCGGATCGCCGGCGAACTCATTCACCGCGCGATGCCGATCCCTGCGGGCGGGACGCTGCTGCTCTATGGGCACTGTCCCTACTTCGGCGCGGTGCCGCTCTTCCCGCCCGATGCGTGGCTCGGGCGGAGCCTCGTGCTGCGCACCGGCGCGCCGCCGTTCCGCGGCAATACGATTGTCGCTGGAACGCACCCTACCGATGCAGGGATCGAGGTGCGCGACGCCAATCATCTGGGCGCGCTGCCGCCGGGCGATCTCTATCCCTATCGCGGCCTGGTGATCTACGATCTGCGGGCGCACCGCCGCTTTGCCATCGCAGACCGCGCCGCTGCCGAGGCGTTCTTCGCCGCGCACCCGGCGGGGCAATCGACCGGCTGCAGCTACCGCGGGCAAGCCGGGCTGCCGCTATTCTGAGCGGCGAGGGCGCGGGGCTGGCGAGCACCGCCGCAAAGGCGTAAGGCGGCCATAATATGCAGTGGGCCGCCGCCACCTCCATCGTCGTCGCCACCATTCTCGCGATGGAAGGTCTCGCTTGGGCGAGCCACAAGTACGTGATGCACGGCTTCGGCTGGGCATGGCACCGCGACCATCACGAACCGCACGACAAGCCGCTGGAGAAGAACGACCTCTACGCGCTGGTCGGCGCGGCGATGAGCATCGCGAGGTTCGCCGTGGGAAGTCCCTGGATCATGGGCGCGGCAGCGTGGGCGCCGGCTACGTGGATCGGGGTCGGCATCCTCGGCTACGGGATCATCTACACGCTGGTGCACGACGGGCTCGTCCACCAACGATGGTTCCGCTACGTGCCCAAGCGCGGGTATGCCAAGCGGCTGGTGCAGGCGCACAAGCTCCATCACGCGACCATCGGCAAGCACGGGGGCGTGAGCTTCGGCTTCGTGTTCGCGCGCGATCCCGCTCGGCTGAAGGCCGAACTGAGCCGCCAGCGCCGGGCGGGCGTCGCCGTGGTGCGCGAGAGCGCAGGTACCTGAAGCGGTCTGCAATGGACGCCTGGGTGTCACCAAGGACGTGGCCTAACGCTTCCGGCAATTATCGCTTTGCGTGTGGTGCACTGCGAACATGCTTCGCAATGGGCTGCCAAGTGAACCTAGAGAACCCGCTTGCCTTTCGGATCAGCCCTCGGTTCTGGGACAGTGACTGCGCCGTTTGTCAGAAACGTCAAAATGACGTGGAGGGGCCAAGGCAACCGACGAGCCAGCTCAAGCAATTTGGTCATCATCGCTCTTGAGTCTCCAGAGGAGGTTGGGTGCGCGACATCACGTGCCAAGCTTAGTGATATGTTCGAGCATCCAGTGCCGCTTTAGCGTTGCGTAGCGACCATCACGAGCGCGAATGTCGGCATCGTCTGCCCAATGGCTTAGCTGCTCCCACGCGACTTTCTCGTCCAGCGCGAGCGCAAGCGATTAGGTATCGCAGCATCGAGTTCCTCAGTCGTAATGTCGCCGCCGTCAATCACCCGCTGTAGAGCCATTAGAAGATACGCGCGCGCTGTGTTCATTAGAGCAATCTACCACTTGCGTCGAATGCCCGCAAAGGCACCAAAGCCATCATCGGCCAGCCCCCGCGAGCCTCGCCGCGTGCTCCTTCACCAGTGCGATCATGTTGGGCACGCCCTGGGTGCGGTTCGAGCTGAGCTGGTTTTTCAGGTCGAACGGCGCCAGCGCTCCGGCGATGTCCATCGCCGCGACCTCGGCCGCGGGCCGGTCCTGCACCGCGGCGATCACCAGCGCGACAATGCCCGTGGTAATCGCGGCATTGCTGTCGGCGAGGAAGTGGAGGCGAGCGGCGTCGCCGGTCGGATAA
>JBQCFR010000033.1:0-3630 GCA_051958885.1 Tsuneonella sp. | reverse complement strand
CCTCGCGCTGGAGAACCTCGAGCACGTTGGCGCGCAGCCTGGACGCCGGCGAGAGGACGGAATCCTTCTTCGCCTGCTGGCCGTTGCGGATGCGGGTGAGCATATCACCCAGGGGATCGGTCAATGCCATCGTTCAGATCCTCACCAGCTCGACTTGACCAGGCCGGGAATCAGGCCCTTGTTGCCCAGATTCCGCAGCTCGATGCGGTTGATGCCGAACTTGCGGTAATTGCCGCGCGGGCGGCCGGTGGTGGAGCAGCGGTTGCGCACCCGGGTCGGGTTCGCGTTGCGCGGGATTTCGGCCATCTGCAGGCGCGCAATCAGACGCTCGCCCTCGTCGAGGGACTCGTCGTTCGCGATTGCCTTCAGCCGGGCGTACTTGCCGGCGGATTTCTTGACGAGCTTCTTGCGACGCTCGTTCTTGTTGATGGAACTCAGTTTCGCCATGGACTTAAGCTCTCTCTTCCAGGCGGCTCACGCCGCCTCCTTCTCTTCATCCTGCGTTTCGGCAGGGAACGGGAAACCGAACAGGCGCAGCAGCTCGCGCGCTTCCTCGTCGGTCTTGGCCGTGGTGGTGACGATGATGTCCATCCCGCGGACCTTCTCGATCTTGTCGTACGAGATTTCCGGGAAGATGATCTGTTCCTTCAGGCCCATCGCGTAGTTGCCGCGGCCGTCGAACGAACGCGGGTTGAGCCCACGGAAGTCGCGGATGCGCGGCATCGCGATGGTCACCAGGCGGTCGAGGAATTCGTACATCCGCTCGCGCCGTAGGGTGACCTTGGCGCCGATCGGCATGCCTTCGCGCAGCTTGAACTGGGCGATCGACTTCTTGGCCTTGGTGATCACCGGCTTCTGGCCGGCGATCAGGGCCATTTCCTCGGCGGCGGTCTGGACCTTCTTCTTGTCCTGGCTCGCTTCGCCCACGCCCATGTTGAGCGTGATCTTCTCGAGCCGGGGCACTTCCATCCGGTTGGTGTAACCGAACTTCTCGGTCATCGCCTTGGCGATGTCGGCCTCGTACTTGGCCTTCAGGCGGGGCGTGTAATCAGCCATCGATAGTCTCCCCGGACTTGACGGCGACGCGGACCTTGCGCCCGTCCTTCTCTTCGAAGCGGACGCGGGTCGGCTTGCCGTCCTTGGGATCGGCCAGGGCGACCTTCGAGATGTGCATCGGGGCCGGCTTGCGGTCGATGCCACCCTGCGGGTTCGCCTGGGTGGGCTTGCGGTGACGGGCGATCACGTTGATCCCGTCAACGAGGACTTTGCCGTCCTTCGGCATCACGGACTGGACGGTTCCGGTGCGGCCCTTGTCCTTGCCCGAGAGCACGACGACGCTGTCGCCCTTCTTGATCTTCGCGCCGGCCATCACAGCACCTCCGGAGCAAGGCTGATGATCTTCATGAACCCGCGGCCGCGCAGTTCGCGCACGACGGGCCCGAAGATACGAGTGCCGATCGGCTCCTCGTTCTTGTTCACGAGCACCGCGGCGTTGCTGTCGAAGCGGATCACGCTGCCGTCGGCGCGTCGCACGTCCTTCTTGGTGCGCACGATCACCGCGCGGTGAACGTCGCCCTTCTTCACGCGGGTGCGCGGCTGCGCCTCCTTCACGGAGACGACGATCACGTCGCCCACGCCGGCGGTGCGGCGCTTCGACCCGCCCAGTACCTTGATGCACTGGACTCGCTTGGCGCCGCTGTTGTCGGCGACGTCGAGCGTGGATTGCATCTGGATCATCGATCCGGTTCCTTCTTGCTCGGCTTACCGGGACACGCCCGGCAGTTCCTGAAAACGACTCGCGCGCCTTAGTTGGACGCGCCTTCGACCTCGATATCGGCTTCGACCGCCTGCACTCCGCCGGCCTGCACCCGGTCCTTGACGGCCCAGGTCTTGGTCTTGGAGATCGGCTTGGTCTCCTCGATCCGCACGACGTCGCCCGGGTGGTACGCATTCGCCTCGTCGTGGGCGTGGTACTTCTTCGAACGGCGGATAATCTTACCGTAGAGAGGGTGCTTGACCTTGCGCTCGACCAGCACGGTCACGGTCTTGTCGGTCTTGTCGGACACCACGGTCCCGACCAGGATACGCTTGGGCATATCGGCTTGTCCTTATTTCGCTTCGGCAGCGCGAGTACGCTCGCCCTGCAGCGTCTTGATGCGCGCGATGTCGCGGCGCACCTCGCGGATACGCGCGGGGCGCTCCAGCTGGTTGGTCGCGGCCTGGAAGCGCAGGTTGAACTGCTCGCGCTTGAGCGAGACCAGATCGTCGCTGAGCTGGTCGTCGGTTTTCGTGCGCATGTCATCGGCCTTGTTGCCGGCGGCGGTTTTGGCGGGCTTCTTCGCCATCACTCGGCTCCCAGGTGGCTGGTGTCGCCCAGGCGAGCGACGACCTTCGTCTTGATCGGCAGCTTCATCGCCGCGCGGCTGAACGCCTCGGCGGCGAGCGGACCAGGAACACCGTCGAGCTCGAACAGGATGCGGCCCGGCTTCACGCGGGCGGCCCAGTATTCGATCGCGCCCTTGCCCTTGCCCTGGCGGACTTCGGCCGGCTTCTTCGACACCGGCACGTCGGGGAACACACGGATCCACAGGCGCCCCTGGCGCTTGATGTGGCGCGTGATCGCGCGGCGAGCGGCTTCGATCTGGCGCGCGGTGACGCGTTCCGGCTCGAGCGCCTTGAGGCCGTACGAGCCGAAGTTCAGATCGGTGCCGCCCTTGGCGTCGCCCTTGATCCGGCCCTTGAAGGCCTTGCGGTACTTGGTTTTCTTCGGTTGCAGCATTGTGCTTACTCTACCTTAGCGCCGATCGGACATCGGACGGACGCCGGAGGTCTGAGCCTCCATCATCAGCCGGTCCTGCGCGGTCGGATCGTGGCCGAGAATCTCGCCCTTGAAGATCCACACCTTGATGCCGATCACGCCGTAGGCGGTCAGCGCCTCGGCCTCGGCATAGTCGACGTTCGCGCGCAGCGTGTGCAGCGGCACGCGGCCTTCACGGTACTGCTCGACACGCGCGATCTCGGCCCCGCCGAGACGGCCGCCGCACATCACCTTGATGCCTTCGGCGCCAAGCCGCATGGCCGACTGCATCGCGCGCTTCATCGCGCGGCGGAACGCCACGCGGCGGACGAGCTGGTCGGCGATGCCCTGAGCGACGAGCTTGGCGTCGATCTCGGGCTTGCGGATCTCGACGATGTTGAGCTTGACCTCGCTCGCGGTCATGGTCGCGAGCTTGGCGCGCAGCTTCTCGATGTCGGCGCCCTTCTTGCCGATAATGACGCCCGGGCGCGCGGCATAGATCGATACGCGGCACAGCTTGGCCGGCCGCTCGATCACCACCTTCGAGATCGCCGCCTGCGGCAGGCTCTCGATGATGTACTTGCGGATCTCGATGTCCTCGCTGAGCAGCTTGGCGTAGTCGCGCCCTTCGGCGTACCAGCGGCTGTCCCAGGTGCGGTTGATCTGCAGGCGCAGGCCGACGGGGTTCGATTTATGACCCATGGATCAGGCCTCCTCGCTTTCGCGGACCACGATGCGCAGCCGGCTGAACGGCTTGAGGATGCGGGTGCTCTTGCCGCGTCCGCGCGTGTGGAAGCGCTTCATGGTGATCGACTTGCCGACCGACGCCTCGG
>JBQCFR010000032.1:0-4655 GCA_051958885.1 Tsuneonella sp. | reverse complement strand
CGCAGGCGCGCGGGCTGTCGTTGCGTCCGGAAGATGCCCAAGCGATCGGGCCGGGCTGCGCTCGCTGCCATATTGCCGGCTGCCCGCAACGCTCGCTGCCGCCGCGCGGTGCTACGCTGCGCTTCGATACGCTCGCGCGCGGCGCTACCCCGTTCGCATTCGGAGAGTCAGCGGCCCGTTAACCATCGGCCGCGGAACCGGCACCGCCTGCCGACCGTTTCGAGGCCGCACACAGGGAGAAACCCCATGGCCGACGAACGCCTCACCTAAGTCGAAACGCCTTCCGGCAACACCCACACGACGCACACCACCGTGGTCCACGACGACGCACCGCGCAGCGGCGGCGGCGCGGGCTGGGTTATCGCGCTGGTGATCATCGTGCTCGCGGTCGCCGCCTTCTTCGTGTGGCAGAACCAGAGCAAGTCCGAAGTCAGCGCGAATAACGCGGTCGAGAAAGCCGCCAACCAGGTCGGCGATGCAGCGCAGCAGGCCGGGAACGCCGTCGAGAACGCGGCGGACAACGTCACCGACAACAACAAGTGAGCGCGTCTCCACCGCCGGGCGGCGCCGGCCGTGGACTCCTAAGGCAGGCTTAACCACCCGCGCCGCTGCGGATGCTGCGCTTTTCGGCGCGGTGTAAAGTTTACCGACATTTCACTTCTCCGGCGTAGGCCGCTCCCGATCAGGAGCGCGCGCCGGACGATGATCCGCCTATTCAAGCACTACATCCCGCACGCGGTGATGCTGCTCGGCCTGTTCGACCTGGCCCTGCTGCTCATCGCGGGCGAGACCGCATGGGTGGTGCGCGCACGCCAGATCGGCACCGATACAGGCGCCTTTGCCGACCGCTGGGCGATGCTCGGCGGGTTTGCGCTGGTGGTCTGGCTCGCAATGATCTCGGTGGGAGTTTACGGAGCCGAGGCGCTGCGCTCGATGCGGTATGCCGGGGCGCGGCTGCTGGTGGCGGTGAGCCTCGGCATCATCGCGCTCTCGGTTATCGATTTCGTCATCCCGGGCCACACCTTCTGGCGCTCGACGCTGCTCTACGCGATGGGACTGGCGATCGCGCTGCTCGTCACCAACCGCCTGCTGGTCGGCAGCGTGATTGGCGCGGCGGCGTTCCGCAGGCGGGTGCTGGTGCTCGGCGCGGGCGAGCGGGCGCGCCGCCTGAAGCTGCTCGCCGAGCGGCCAGAGAGCGGCTTCGCGATCGTCAGCTTCATCGGTATGAACGAAGGCGCGCAGATCGTCGAAGAAGCGATCCCGCGCGCGGCGATCCACGATCTCGGCCGCTTCGTCGAAAATGTCGGCGCGAGCGAAGTGGTGCTCGCGCTCGAGGAGCGGCGCAATGCGCTGCCACTCAAGGACCTGCTCCGCATCAAGACGATGGGGGTCTTCGTCAACGATTTCTCGAGCTTCCTCGAGCGTGAGACCGGCCGCGTCGATCTCGACACGCTCAATCCGAGCTGGCTGATCTTTTCCGACGGGTTCTCGTCCGGCCGGATGGTGTCGAGCGCTTTGAAGCGCATGTTCGACGTCGCCGCGAGCGGACTGCTGCTCGCGCTCACCTTCCCGCTCATCCTGCTGTTCGCGCTGCTGGTGCGGCTCGACAGCAGGGGACCGGCGTTCTTCCGCCAGACCCGCGTCGGGCTCTACGGCCAGCCGTTCACCGTGCTCAAGCTGCGCTCGATGCGAACCGATGCTGAGGCCGGTGGGGCCAAGTGGGCGGAAAAGGATGACCCGCGCATCACCCGCATGGGCCGCTTCATCCGCAAGGTGCGGATCGACGAGCTGCCGCAGGTGTGGACCGTGCTCAAGGGCCAGATGAGCTTCGTCGGGCCGCGCCCCGAGGTGCCCACGTTCGTCGCCGATCTCGACGACAAGCTGCCCTACTACGCCGAGCGGCACATGGTGAAGCCGGGCATCACCGGGTGGGCGCAGATCAACTATCCCTACGGCGCGAGTGTGGAAGACGCGCGCGCCAAGCTCGAGTACGATCTCTACTACGCCAAGAACTACACCCCCTTTCTCGACCTGCTGATCCTGCTGCAGACTCTGCGGGTGGTGCTCTGGCCGGAGGGCGCGCGGTGAGCCTGCCGGCGGACCAGTTCTGGGCCATTCTCGGCTTCGTGATGTACCTCGCGGGAGCCGCCGCGAGCACGGTGGTCGCGGTCTGGCTCCATCGGCGCGAAAACCCGTCGCGGGCCGACCGCGGGCCGACGATCGCGGCGCTGGTGATCTCTACGCTGTGGTGCGTCGGCGATGCGGCGATGGGGCCGCACGTGCTGCTCGTCGCCACGCTCGAGACGGCGCGCAATCTCGCCTGGGTGCTGGTGCTCTATCGCCTGTTCGCGATCGACGGCCGCGACCACAGCATGGGCCAGATCCGCCCACTGGTGCTGGTGCTCGGGTTCGTCGAGTGCCTGCAGCCGGCGTTGGCGGTGGTCGGGTTGCGGTTTGCCGGGGTCGCCCCGGTGCACGACTTGGTGTTCGGCGTTTCCGCGATCTTCCGCGTGCTCGTCGCGGTGGGCGCGCTGGTGCTGCTGCACAACCTCTACGCCGGCGCCTCGTCCGCCTCGCGCCAGGTGTTGCGGTGGAGCGCGGCCGCGCTCGCGGGCATGTGGGCCTACCACCTCAACTTCTACACCACTGCCTGGTTCACCGGCGAGTTGCCGACCGAGCTCGCCGCGCTGCGCGGGCTGGTGGCCGCGATCATGGCTTGCCTGCTGGCGGTGGCCGCCAACGCGCGCGCGGCCGATCTCAAGCTGCTGCCGAGCCGCGCGGTCGCGTTCCAGACGTTCTCGCTGATCGTCATCGGCGGCTACTTGCTGGCGATGATGCTGATCGCGCGCTCGCTGAGCCTGCTCGGCGGAGACCTCGCGCGGCTGACACAAGTCGGGTTCGTGTTCGTCGCAGTGACCGCGGCGGTGCTCTGGCTACCCTCGCGGCGGATGCGCGGGTGGCTGCGGGTGACCGCGATCAAGCACCTGTTCCAGCACCGCTACGACTATCGCGCGGAATGGCTGCGCTTCCCCGACACGCTCGGCCGGGCAGGTTCGAAGGCGATGCCGCTGCCCGAGCGGGCGATTCAGGCGCTGGCCGACATCACCGACAGCCCCGGCGGGCTGCTGTTGCTCCCGCGCGAGGACGCGACGATGGAGCTCGGCGCGCGCTGGCAGTGGCCCGGGCTCGAAGTGCCGGGCGTCGCCGCCGGCTACGAGCTGTCGGCGCTGCTCGAGCGGGCCAACCTCGTGGTCGATCTCGACGACGTGCGCGCCGGGCGCGACGCGATGGGCGAAGCGGCGATGATCCCCGAATGGCTGGTGCAGGACCCGCGCGCCTGGGCGTTGGTGCCACTGGTCCATTACGAGCGGCTGACCGGCGTCGTCGTGCTGGCGCGCCCGGCGCTGGCCCGGCGGCTCGACTGGGAGGACTTCGATTTGCTCAAGGTCGTCGGACGCCAGCTCGCCAGCTATCTGGCCGAGCAGGCCGGACAGCAGGCGCTGATGGAAGCGGCGCGGTTCGACGAGTTCAACCGGCGCATGGCCTTCGTGATGCACGACATCAAGAATCTCGCCAGCCAGCTCACGCTGCTCGCGCGCAATGCCGAAAAGCACGTCGACAACCCCGAATTCCGCAAGGACATGCTGGTGACGCTGACCAACAGCGCCGACAAGCTCAATGCCCTGCTCAAGCGACTGGGGCGCTATGGCGCGAGCGGGAGCGCGGCGCGGCAGCCGGTCGATCTCACCGAGATCGGCCACCGGGTGGCGGAGCGCTATCGCGGCGCGCACCGGGTCGAAATGACCCGCAGCGATCCGTGCACTGTGCTGGCCGATCCCGACGCGCTCGAGCAGGCGCTGGCGCACCTGGTGCAGAACGCAGTCGACGCCAGCCCGCCCGAGATGCCGGTGTGCATCGATGTCAGCGGCGACGGGCTGCGCGGCCGGCTCGAAGTGGTCGATTCGGGCGCAGGGATGAGCCCGCAGTTCGTGCGCGACGGGCTGTTCAAGCCGTTCGTCTCGTCGAAGGACGGCGGCTTCGGAATCGGCGCGTTCGAGGCGCGCGAGCTGGTCCGCGCGATGGGCGGGCGGCTGGAGGTGGAATCGCGCGAAGGGCTGGGTACCCGCTTTACCGTGGTGCTCCCGCTCTCCGCTGCGGCGGGGTTCCTGTCGGGCGGAATGAACAAGCAAGACGAGGTCGCATAGATGGCAAACGCGAAACCCAAGCTGCTGATCGTGGAAGACGATGCCGGGCTGCAGGCTCAGCTCAAATGGGAGTACGACGATTTCGAGGTGGTGATCGCCGGCGACCGCGATGCCGCGCTCGCGGCGCTGCGTTCGGACGAGCCGGCGGTGGTGACCCTCGATCTCGGCCTGCCGCCCGATCCCGACGGCACCAGCGAAGGGTTCGCGGTGCTCGATGCGATCATGGCATTGAAGCCCGATACCAAGGTCGTGGTCGCCAGCGGCCACGGCGCGCGCGAGAGCGCGCTACAGGCGATCGAACGCGGCGCCTACGACTTCTACCAGAAGCCGGTCGACATCGACGCGATCGGGTTGATCGTGCGCCGCGCGCTACAGCTCCACCGCATCGAAGGCGAGAACCGCACGCTGGCGGCAAAGAGCGCGAGGAACGATCGCGTGCTCGGCACGATG
>JBQCFR010000031.1:0-3120 GCA_051958885.1 Tsuneonella sp. | reverse complement strand
TTCGAGAGCGGCGGCATGTGCAACTACCAGATGCAGTTCGCCCGCAGTCGCCACGCCCTGCCCCTCACCCGCGATTACCTGGCGATCGCCGAAACGGGACTGCTCGCCAGGACGAGCGTTGCGGAGCGCGAGCCCGCCTGATACCGGCGCGCGCAATTCCAGCGGAGCGCTCCATGTCCGACATTAAGAAGGTCGTGCTCGCCTACTCGGGCGGGCTCGACACCAGCGTGATCCTCAAGTGGCTGCAGGTGACCTACGGCTGCGAGGTGGTGACCTTCACCGCGGACCTGGGCCAGGGCGAGGAGCTCGAGCCGGCGCGCGCCAAGGCCAGGCTGATGGGCGTGCCCGACGCCAACATCTACATCGACGACCTGCGCGAGGAGTTCGTCCGCGACTTCGTGTTCCCGATGATGCGCGCCAACGCCCGCTACGAGGGCGATTACCTGCTCGGCACATCGATCGCGCGCCCGCTCATTTCCAAGCGGCTGATAGAGATCGCGCGCGAGACCGGCGCCGACGCGATCGCTCACGGCGCGACCGGCAAGGGCAACGACCAGGTCCGCTTCGAGCTCAGCGCCTACGCGCTCGACCCGGACATCAAGGTCATCGCCCCGTGGCGCGAGTGGGACCTCACCAGCCGCACGGCGCTCATCGCCTGGGCCGAGGCGCACCAGATCCCCGTGCCGAAGGACAAGCGCGGGGAAAGCCCGTTCTCGACCGATGCCAACCTGCTCCACACGTCGTCAGAAGGCAAAGTGCTCGAGGACCCGTGGGAAGAGACGCCCGACTACGTCTATTCGCGCACCGACAACCCCGAGGACGCGCCCGATGCGCCCGAGTACATCACCATCGACTTCGAGCGCGGCGACGGCGTGGCGCTGAACGGCGAGGCGATGAGCCCCGCCACGCTCCTCTCGGCGCTCAACGATCTCGGCCGCAAGCACGGCATCGGCCGGCTCGACCTCGTCGAGAACCGCTTCGTCGGCATGAAGAGCCGGGGCATGTACGAGACCCCCGGCGGCGAGATCTACGCCCGCGCGCACCGCGGCATCGAACAGATCACGCTCGACCGCGGCGCGGCGCACCTCAAGGACGAGCTCATGCCCAAGTACGCCGAGCTCATCTATAACGGGTTCTGGTTCGCGCCCGAGCGCGAGATGCTCCAGGCTGCGATCGATCTCAGCCAGGAGAAAGTCAGCGGCACCGTGCGGCTCAAGCTCTACAAGGGCAGCGCGCAGGTGGTCGGGCGCAAGAGCCCCAACTCGCTCTACTCCGAGCGGCACGTGACGTTCGAGGATGACGCCGGCGCTTACGATCAGACCGACGCGCATGGCTTCATCAAGCTCAATGCGCTGCGGCTGCGGCTGCTTGCGCAGCGCGACCGATAGGCAGTTTTCCTGGCTTCAGGAGCGAGCGACGAGGCGTTGATTTATCCACCCGTGTCCACAAGCGAAACGGGGGAAAGTGGATAACCCGCGGCTTGCCAGCTTGCGCGACTCGCCTCGGGGGCGCAGCTTCGAGTCATCGAGAGGGAGCGGAAAACACCTGATCTTCCAAGCGTAACAGCCTGAAAGTTCAAGGATTTCCAATTCAGTTCGTGATGGTGGAAGCTGTCCACGCGATCTTCGTGACCCGGCATGCAAGGGACTTCGGGCCTGCGCAAGCTGGATCGCCAAGCGGAGAACGCGAAGCAACGCCGCCATCGGCCGGTTCTTCCCGGTCGCTCGCAGAAGAGGTGTGAAAAGGCTTCGGCCCTGTCACTCCGCCGCGCCCCGCAAGGGACACATGTGAGAGGCCACCAACGGTAGAAACGGTCTCGGGACCGCCAGGCGGCACGGAGGCGATCTTCGGATCGTTTACCGACCACCAGGCAACCCGGATGCCGGTGCGAGCGCCGGTGACAGAGCCTGAGAACACCGATCTTCGGATCGACGTGCAAAGGCAACGACACTGGGCGCCAAGTGTCCCGTCAAAGGGATCCACGCGCTGGCGAGAGTGGGGTCGACCTGCGGGTCGGCCCCATTTGCATTTTGGCCTGCCTGGCGCCGGTCAGCCGCGAAGCGACTCTGATCCTCCGCAATGGTGAACGGCGTTCCAGATACACTTCGCGACTCGGGAAGCGCGCAATTCCGCCATTTCACTCGCGCCGGGCCGCCGACGGTCCTGATCATGGTTAAGGTTCCCGTACCGCACGATGAATTGTGGCCGCAACGGGGCGAGCGGACTCGATGGGGGTGCCGGTGGCAATATCCGGCGGGTAAACCCTCGCCAGTCATGGACGGGTACCAGAACAGCTCACCGCGCCGCGCGCTTCGCGGCCTCGCATTTGCAGCGATGCTCATGCTCCCCGCCTCGGCTTCGGCCCCGGCGCTGGCCGAATCGGGCGCTACCGGCAGTTTCGAGGCGAACTTCGCCGCGATGAAATCGGCGCCCGCGTTCACGCCCTCCCCCAGCGCGGTGGACGTGACCAAGATAGCGCCGCCGACGGACGAGGAGCCCGATGGCCAGCAGATCGCAGGCGGGGTGGCCAGTTTCTACAGCAATGCCTTTGCCGGCCGCCGCACCGCCAGCGGCGAAGCGTTCGATCCGGGCCAGCTCACCGCGGCCCACCGCACCCTGCCCTTCGGCAGTCACGTGCGGGTCACCAATCCCGCGAACGGCCGCTCGGTCGTCGTTCGGATAAACGACCGCGGCCCGTTCCATAGCGGGCGCGTGATCGACCTCTCGCGCTCCGCGGCGGAAGAACTCGGCATCGTCGCGCGCGGCAGCGGCCGCGTCGAGCTGGCGCTTCTCGACGATTAGCCCCGCGCCGTAGCGCATCTCGCGGACAAAAAAGCGGGGCGGCGCCGGCATGAGGGGGAGGGATAGGGCCAGGCGCCGCCCCTTGCCCGCTCAATCCCGCACCCACCTGACGTTTCCCAACCAAGCGGCGAGCCGTGGCTGCGGCGCGGGGAGCCGATTCTTCCCCAATTCCAGAGGTTTGAAGCGTTAGCCGCGCGTCTTGCGCACCACGCCCTCTTGCGCGACGCTGGCCACCAGCTTGCCCGCCCGGTCGAATATCCGCCCGCGGTTGAAGCCGCGCCCGCCGCCGCTCCATGGGCTGTCGGTGGCGTAGAGCAG
>JBQCFR010000030.1:0-12550 GCA_051958885.1 Tsuneonella sp. | reverse complement strand
AACACCGGAAGGCGCACGCCCGGCGGACGGCCGGGCACGAAGACCGAGAACGTCATGGGTGTGCCGGTCGACGACGAAACGTGCCGATACACGCCCTGTGTGCCGCCATGGCTGCGGTTCGTTGCGAGAATGTCCAAGGTCATGCCTGCTCCACCTGCGGAATGGCCGATGTTCGCGGCACATGACCCCAGTGCCGCATCAGGCGCAGCACGTCGGTACCTGCTACGCCCAGCGTCGCGGTGTTGCGCAGCGGGTGCACGTTGATCCGTTCGGCGGCTGCCAGCCCGGAATCGAGGACCACGCTCACGCTGCCGGGCGCGGCATTGATCATCGCGAGCGGGGTGACGGAGCCGGGCGTCACCGCCAGCAGGCGCTCCATATCGGCAGGGCCGCCGAAGCTCACCCGCTTGGAGCCGATCGCCGCCGGCAGCGCTTTCAGATCGACCTGCGCCGCAGCCGGCACGGTGAGCAGCCAGAATTCGCCGGCCGCGTCCTTGAGGAACAGATTCTTGGTGTGCGCGCCGGGCATTCCGCTATCCAGCGCGCGGCTTTCGGCCACGGTGAAGACCGCCGGGTGTTCGTGCGCGGCGTACGGGATCGCCAGCGACGCGAGGTCAGCCAGCAATCCCGCTTCGCCGCGCTGCGTGACGATCAGCTTTCCACCCGGTGCAGCGCGCACAGCTTGTTGCCGTCGGGATCGCGCAGATAGGCCAGGTAGAGCTTCATCGCACCGCCGTCGCGCACGCCCGGCGGGTCTTCGATCGCCTTGCCGCCGTTCTCGACGCCCGCCTTGTGCCACGAATCCGCCTGCTCGGGAGACATCGCGAAACCGATCGTCGAACCGTTGCCGGCGGTGGCCGCCTGGCCATCGATTGGCCGCGTCACCATGAAGATGCCGCCGTTGTGCATGTACATCAGGCGGCCCTTGTCATCCTGTATGCCTTCACGGCCGCCCATCGCCTTGAACGTGGCGTCGTAGAACTTCTTCGATCGGTCGAGGTCGTTCGATCCGACCATCATGTGGCTGTAAATTGAATGTGGTCCTCCTGGGGCAATTGCGTTGCGACGCGCCTCTCGTATCGGGCGCGGCGTCCTCGTCAATAGACCACGCGCGGGTGGACGGTGGCGGTCAGATGAAAGCCTAGCTTCGATAATAACTTATAGCAGTAATATTGATTTGGAAACCGTGGGAACCCTGCCCTGCGGCGTTGGTTAAGGGGCAGCAGAGTCGACACAGGGGAGCCGCGCATGTCTGGTGCGAGAGTGGCGCTTGCAGTCGTCATCGCGGCTGTCCTCGCGCTGGTTCTCGCGCTGGTGCTCTTCCGGCCGGGTCCGCACACGAATGAGCCTTCGAAGGCCCCGTTGGCGGCCGGCGGCGCGCGGGCGCAGCTCGATCCGGCCGCGTCGGTCCACCCGGCGGGTGAGTGGCACCTGGCGGCAGGCGATTATGCGAACACCCGCTACAGCGAGATGGCGCAGATCAACGCGCAGAATGTCGCGCAGCTGAAGCCCGCCTTCACCTTCGACACCGGCGTGAAGCGCGGGCACGAGGCAGCGCCGCTGGTGGTCGGGACGACGATGTACCTCGTCACCCCGTTCCCGAACTACGTCTACGCGCTCGACCTGACGCAGCCGAACCACCCGGTGAAGTGGCGCTTCGATCCGAAGCCGCCGAAGCGCGCGCAGGGCGTCGCGTGCTGCGACGTTATCAACCGCGGCATGAGCTACGACAGCGGCCGGCTCTACTTCTCCACGCTCGACGGCCAGGCCATCGCGCTCGATGCCAATTCCGGCAGGGAGATTTGGCGCGCCCCGGTGGCCGACATCTCCAAGGGCGAGACGGTCACGATGGCGCCGCTGTTCGCTGCCGGCAAAGTGCTCGTCGGCAACGCGGGCGGCGAGTTCGGCGTACGCGGCGCGCTGACCGCGCTCGACGCAGCCAGCGGCAAAGTGGCTTGGCGCGCGTACTCGACCGGGCCCGACAAGGACGTGCTGATCGGGCCCGATTTCCACCCGTTCTACGCGATGGACCGCGGCAAGGACCTCGGCGTCAAGACCTGGCCGGGCGAGACCTGGAAGACCGGCGGGGGGACCGTGTGGGGCTGGGTCAGCTACGATCCGGAAACGCGCACCATCTTTTACGGCACCAGCAATCCGGGGCCGTGGAATTCGGAGCAGCGGCCGGGCGACAACAAGTTCACCGCGGGCATATTCGCCCGCGATGTAGACACCGGCAAAGCAAAGTGGTTCTACCAGTCGAACCCCCACGATCTTTACGACCACGACGACATCAACGAACTGATCCTGCTCGATATGCCGGTGAACGGCCGGATGCGGAAGGTCATCGCGCACCCTGGCCGCACCGGCTACATGTACATCCTCGATCGCCAGACAGGCGAGGTCCTCTCGGCCGATCCGTACGCGCACGTGACGGCTTACGCCGGCGTCGATCTCAAGACCGGGCGCATCAGACCGGCCGCCGATATGCAGCCGCGCGCCGGCCGCGCGGTTCGCGGCATTTGCCCCGCGGCGCCGGGCGGAAAGGACTGGAACCCCTCGGCGTTCAGTCCGCGCACCGGGCTGCTCTACGTGCCGCACCTCACCTTGTGCATGGACCACGTGCTCGAGGAGGCGAACTACATCCCAGGAACGCCCTATCTGGGCACCGAGTCGAAGTTCTATGCGGGGCCCGGCGGCAAGCGCGGGGTGTTCACCGCGTGGGATCCGGTCAGGCGCCGGCCCGCGTGGCAGGTCGCGGAAGACCTGCCGCTGTGGAGCGGCGCGCTCGCGACCGCAGGCGACGTAGTGTTCTACGGCACGCTCGACGGCTGGTTCAAGGCGCGCGACGCGCGCTCGGGCAAGCTGCTGTGGCAGTACAAGATGGCCAGCGGCACGGTCGGTCAGCCGATATCCTACCGTGGGCCAGACGGGCGGCAATACATCGCGATCTACAGCGGCGTCGGCGGCTGGGTCGGCGCGCTGGTGGCCGGCGGCATGGACGCTGGTGATCCGACCGGCGGCCTCGGCATGTTCCGCGCGACCAAGGACCTGCCCGCGCGCACGCCCTCGGGAGGGAGGCTCTATGTCTTCGCCCTTCCGCGCTAGTCTCGCCGCGGTGCTCTTGCTGCTCGCCGGCGCGTGCGACCGGGAGGAGCGCGATGCACGCGGCCGGCCGCTGGCGGAAACCGGGCCGCTGATCGACACCGTGACCTTGCGCACCATGCACGATCCGCGCGCCGACGATTACAAGAACAATGCCGAAGCGGTGAGCCAGGGGCAGCTCTACTTCGCGTGGATGAACTGCAGCGGGTGCCACGCCAACGGTGGCGGCGGCATCGGGCCGGCGCTGATGGACGACGAGTGGCGTTATGGCAGCTCGATGAGCGATATCGCCGAGACGATCGCGCATGGCCGGCCCAACGGGATGCCGGCGTTCGCGGGCAAGCTGACCCCGCAGCAGATCTGGCAGCTCGCCGCATACGTGCGCAGCCTCTCCGCGCTCGACCGGCAGGACGTCCGCTCGGGCCGCTCCGAAGGCGTCAGCGCGGGCGAGCCCCCCACGCTGCGCGATCCCAAGCAGCCGATCACTGTCACCCCCAAGCAGGACGAGGCGACGGTGCGATGAGGAAGGCGTGCGTCCTCTTGCTGCTCCTCGCGCTCTCCGCCTGCGACGGACGCCAGTCGATGCTCGGCGCGGACGGGTGCGACGGCGTGCTGTTCGCCGGGCTGTGGCAAGTCTTCCTGGTTGTTACCCTCGCGTTCTACGTCGTCGTCATCGCAGGCCTCGCGTGGGCGATGTTCCGGCGGCGCGAGGGTGGGGCAGTGTCGGTGCGCACCGCGCTATTCGCCTGGATCGGCGCGATCAGCGTGACGCTCGTCGCGCTGACGCTCGCGAGTTGGTTCGCTGATCGGAACATGAACCGCGAGAGCCGTCCGCCGCTCACTGTCGAGATCACCGCGCACCAGTGGTGGTGGGACGTGCGCTATTACGGAGCTGACGGGCCATCCGATATCCTGCGCACGGCGAACGAGCTGCACCTGCCGGCCGGCGTACCGGTGCGGGTCATCCTCAAGTCGAGCGACGTGATCCACTCGTTCTGGATTCCCAATCTGTCGGGCAAGCAGGACCTTATTCCAGGGCGCACCAACGACATCGTGATCACGCCCGAGAAGCAGGGGCTCTACCGCGGGCAGTGCGCCGAGTTCTGCGGACTGCAGCATGCGCACATGGCATTCGACGTGACGGTCGAATCGCCCGCGGCCTTCCGCGCATGGTGGGCGCGCGGACTGTTGCCCGCCCAGCGGCCGGTGACGCCGCTGCAAAAAGCCGGCTATGCCTACGTCACGACCCGCGAGTGTTCGACCTGCCACCACATCGAAGGCACCCCGGCCTCCGGCCTGGTCGCCCCCGACCTCACTCACCTTGCCAGCCGCCGCTCGCTCGCTGCCGGCAGCTACCCGCTCGATCGCGGCCATCTCTATGCCTGGATCGCCGACCCGCAGGGCATGAAGCCGGGCAACAAGATGCCCTACATCGGGCTTGAGCCGCAGGAGCTGCACGCGGTGGTCGCCTATCTGGAGTCTCTCAAGTGAGCGATCTGGAACCCGATCTCGCCCGCGACGGCCCTGACCTGACCGGCGCGGCGCTGCACGAGCGGCTGACCGCCGCCTGGCGCCGCGAGCCGGGGTTCATCGGCTGGCTGAGCACGACCGACCACAAGGAGATCGGCCGGCGCTACATCGTCACCGCATTCGTCTTCCTTGCGCTCGCCGGCACGCTCGCGCTCATCATGCGCGCGCAACTGGCGCGCCCCGAAAGCGGGCTCATTTCGGCCGACCGCTACAACCAGATTTTCACGATGCACGGCACGACGATGATGTTCCTCTTCGCCGTGCCGGTGATGGAAGCGGTCGCGGTGTTCATCATCCCGCTGATGCTGGGCACGCGCAACATGGCGTTCGCGCGGCTTAACGCGTTCTCCTACTGGATGTATGTGTTCGGCGGCATCATGTTGTGGGTCGCGTTCGTGCTCAACGTCGGGCCGGACGCGGGCTGGTTCGCCTACACCCCTCTCTCCGGGCCCGAGTACAGCCCCGGCAAGCGGGTCGACATCTGGGCGCAGATGATCACCTTCACCGAAGTCGCCGGGCTCTCGGCGGCAGTGGTCATGGCGACGACGATCCTCAAGCAGCGGGCGCCCGGCATGACTCTGGCGAAGATGCCGCTGTTCGTGTGGTCGATGCTTGTGGTCGCATTGATGATCATCTTTGCGCTGCCCGCCGTGGCGCTCGATTCGGGCATGCTGCTGTCCGACCGGCTGGTCGGCACGCACTTCTTCAACCCGTACGAAGGCGGCGACGCGCTGCTGTGGCAGCACGTGTTCTGGTTCTTCGGACATCCCGAAGTCTACATCATCTTCCTGCCCGCGACCGGGTTCGTCAGCGAGATCACCGCGACCTTCAGCCGCCGGCCGGTGTTCGCCTATCCGGCGGTCGTGCTCGCGCTGATCGCCACCGGGCTGCTGGCGTTCGGATTGTGGGTCCACCACATGTTTGCCACCGGCCTGCCGCGGCTTGGCTATGCGTTCTACACCGCCGCCAGCATGACGGTCTCGATCCCCAGCGGCATCCAGATTTTCTGCTGGATCGCGACGATGTGGCTGGGCCGGCCGCGGTTCCAGGTGCCGATGCTGTGGGTCGTCGGTTTCATCGTCACCTTCGTCATCGGCGGGCTGACCGGCGTGATGCTGGCGAGCGTGCCGCTCGACCTGCAGCTGCACGACACCTACTTCGTCGTCGCGCACTTCCACTACGTGCTGATCGGCGGCGCGGTCTTCCCGCTGCTCGGCGCGACGACCTACTGGTTCCCCAAATTCACCGGCCGGCTGATGTCGGAAACCTGGGGCAAGGTGAGCTTCTTCGTCACCTTCGCCGGTTTTCACCTGACCTTCTTCCCGATGCACATCACCGGGATGATGGGCATGCCGCGGCGTGTGTACACCTATCCGGCCGGAATGGGGTGGGACACGCTGAACCTGCTTTCCTCGATCGGTTCGGCGGTGCTGGCGATCGGGGTGATCCTGTTCGTGCTCAACGCGCTCGCCTCGATGCGCAGCGGGCGCATGGCCGAGCCGAACCCGTGGGGCGCCGCCGGGCTCGAATGGGCGACCACCTCGCCGCCGCCGGTCTATAACTTCGCGCACTTGCCCACCGTCTCCTCGCGCACGCCGCTGTGGGACGAGCCGGGTGCACTGCCGGTGATGAGCGGCCTCAGGGTCGACCAGCGCGAGCACCTGCTGACGAGCGTCATCGACGCTATCCCTTCGGTGCGCGAGCCGAGTCCCCAGCCGACGATGTGGCCGCTGATCTCCGCGATCGCGATCGGCATAACCTTCGTCGGCTCGATCTTCACGCCGTGGGCGCTGGTCATTGGGCTGGTGCCGGCGGCAATAGCCCTGACGATTTGGTTCTGGCCGAAGAACAGCGCGATCACGCCCGAACCGGAGATCAGCTGATGGAACTGCAGCCTCGGTTTACCGGCGATCTCGCCCACCTGCCGACGCATTCGTTCGGCCACCGCAGCCTGACGTGGTGGGGCATCATCGGCTTCATGCTGGTCGAAGGCTGCTTCTTTGCCCTCACGATCGCCGCCTACTTCTACCTGATGGCGCAGGAGCAGACCTGGCCGCCCGCGCCGTTCCTGCCGCCCAACTGGATCGCGGGCACCCTGTTCACGCTGGTCATGCTGCTGAGCGAGGTCCCGAACACGATCGTCAAGCACGCGGCCGAGCACGGGCGTTTGCGCGAAGTGCGCAAGCTGCTCCTGGTGATGTCGGGCATCGGCCTCGTGCTGCTGATCATCCGCGCGTTCGAGTTCACCAGCCTCAACGTCATGTGGTACGACAACGCCTACGGCTCGATCGTGTGGGCCTTGCTGGTGCTGCACACGACCCACATCCTGACCGACTGGGGCGACACCCTGGTGCTCGCCGCGCTGATGCACACCAGGCACGGGATCGTCGGCCGCCGCTTCGTCGACGTCAGCGAGAACGCGCTCTACTGGCGGTTCGTCTGGCTGGCGTGGCTGCCGATCTATTTCCTGCTCTACTGGCTGCCGAGGCTGTCATGAGGCGCGCGCATGCACTGATGGAACTGTGGCCATGGGCCGGGCTGATCGGCGCGGCGCTGGCGTGGATCCTCACCCACCAGATCGGCTCCGACGGCACCTTCTTCAACTGCGGCAGCGGTAACTCCACGACCATCGTGGTCGGCATCCTGATGCTCATCCTCGCGGCGGCCAGCGGGTTCGCCTCGTTCCGGCTGTGGCGGCGCGGTGGTGAGACGAGCGCGCGGGGTTTCGTGGCGCTGCTCGGCTGGCTGTTCGCGATCCTGCTCGGTCTCGGCATCCTGCTGTCGACGGTCGCAGGGCTGATCCTGCCGGGGTGCCTCACATGAAGCGGCTGCTCGCGACCGCCCTCCTGCTCGCCGCTGCGCCGGCGGCCGCACATACCGGCGGCGAGCACGCGCACGGCGCTGGCTGGACGCTCGATCCGACGATCACCCTTCCGCTCGCGCTCGCCGCGGTGCTGTTCGCGATCGGTTTCGTGCGGCTGCGCGCGCGCGCCGGGCGCGGGCGGCAGGGCCTGGCGCGGCAGGGGTGGGTCTATGCGTTCGGCTGGCTCACGCTCGCCGGCGCTCTGGTCTCCCCGCTGCACGAGGCGGGCGAGCGCAGCTTCACGATGCACATGATAGAGCACGAACTGCTGATGCTGGTGGCCGCACTGCTGCTCGTGGCCGCGCGGCCCGGGCCGATCCTGCTGTGGGGCCTGCCGCGCGCCGGCCGCCGAGCGGTGGCGACCGCAACGCGGCTGCCGCTGTGGAGCTATCTGACCGAGCCGGTCACCGTGACGGTGATCCAGTCGGTCGTGATCCTCGCCTGGCACACGCCCTCGCTGTTCGACCGCGCGCTGGCGCACGAGGGTTGGCACATCGCGCAACACCTCTCGTTTGTCGTGGGCGCGCTCTTGTTCTGGTGGGCGATGCTGCACCGGAGCAGTGAGGTGCTGACGGCGATCTGCCTCTTCGCGACCTCGCTGGTCGGCGGCGCACTCGGCGCGCTGATGGCGCTCTCCGCCAGCCCGTGGTACGAACAATACGCCGCGATGGGCATGACGCCCGAGGGCCTTTCGCCCGCACAGGACCAGCAGCTTGCCGGGCTGATCATGTGGATACCGGGCGGGCTGTTCCACCTCGCCGCTGCGCTGCTGTTCCTCGGCCGCTGGCTGGCCCGCAAGGAGGAGGCGCGCGATGCGGTTACTGCTCACTAGCGTGGTCGTGCTCGGCGCGGCGCTGGTCACCGCCGCCGGGATCATCGCCGACGACCAGTACGAAGCGCGCGACACCCGCCGCCACGCCGAGGCAATAACCGGCGGCGACGCGCACCGCGGCCGCGTCGCTTTCGTTCAGAAGGGCTGCGGCGGGTGCCATGCAATCCGCGGCATCGCCGGGGCGAACGGCCTGGTCGGCCCGCCGCTCACCGGCATTGCCGAGCGCGCAGTCATTGCCGGCAAGCTCGACAACACGCCGGAGAACCTGATGCACTGGATCGCCGATCCGCAAGGGGTGGTGCCGGGTAACGCGATGCCCAACCTGCCGATGACGCCGCAGGAGCAGCGCGACATCGCGGCGTTCCTTTACACCCGCAGCTAGGCCCGCATTTCGCCGGCAAGCGTCGCCACCAGCGCGGCCGCCGGCAGCGCGCGGGCGAGCGGCGCGCCCTGGCCGGCCCAATGCGCGCCGTAGCCGGTCTCTCCCGCGGCCTTGGCGGCGTCATTGAGCGCCTTCCCGGCGGCATAGGCGATCGGATATTCGGGCGGCGGAAGGCCGATCGTCTCGGCTAGCGCGGTGAACGCGTTGCCGAGGCAGCGCGCGGGCCGGCCGGAGATCGCGGACGTCAGCACCGTGTGCTCGGCGGCCGGGCTTGCGAGCGCGCTGCGGTAAGCATCGTCGGCGCTACTCTCGGGGCAGCCGACGAACGCGGTGCCGAGCTGCGCCGCCGCCGCCCCGATCGCGAGCGCCGCGCGGATGCCCGCGTCGTCCATGATCCCGCCGGCTGCGATAACCGGCAGCGAGAGCTTGGTGGCGAGCAGGCGGGTCAACGCCAGCGTGGTCAGCCGGTCGTCGGGCGCGGCCGGGTCGAACACGCCGCGGTGCCCGCCGGCTTCGAAGCCTTGCGCGATCACCGCGTCGATCCCCGCGCGCTCCACGCTTCGCGCTTCGGCCAGGCTGGTGACATTGGCGATCAGGAAGCAGCCAGCTGCCCGCAGCGCCTGCAGCTGCTCGGCGGGCGGCAAGCCGAAGTGGAAGCTGACGACCGCCGGCCGCGCCTCGAGGAGCACGCGCAGCATCGCGTCGTCGTCGGCGAAGCTGCGATAGATCGTGCGCAGCTCCGCTGGCGGCTCGGCGGAGAACCGGCGGAAAGTGGGCGCGAGCGCTTCCAGCCACGCCGCCTCGCGCGTACCGTCGCTGCGGGGGGCCGCGTGAACGAACACGTTGACGTTGAACGGACGCGCGGTCTGCGCACGCAGGTCGCCGAGCATTTCCCCCGCCGCTCTCGCGCTCGACGCACCCAGCCCGAGCGAGCCGAGCGCGCCCGCCTCGCACACCGCCGCCGCCATCGCCGGCGTCGCGACGCCCGCCATCGGCGCCTGGATGATCGGATAAGCGAGGCCGAGACGTTCGATCATGCTCACGCTGATGCACCCCGCGGCAAGCGCCGGCAATGCTCAAGCGCAGCCCATACAAAGCAGGGGTTGCTTGCCGCGCACGCGGCGGTGCGCCTAGGAGACGTCCATGCCTGCCCTGCGCCCCGACATCGATCCCGACGGCCTGCTCGAATACTCGGTCGTGTTCACCGACCGCTCGCTCAACCACATGAGCGAAGAGTTCCAGCAGGTGATGCACGACATCCACACGGTGCTGTGCGAGGTCTATCATGCCGACCGCGCGGTGGTGGTGCCCGGCGGCGGCACATACGCGATGGAGGCAGTCGCGCGGCAGTTCGCGACCGGCGCCAGCGTGCTGGTAATCCGCAACGGGCTGTTCTCCTACCGCTGGTCGCAGATCTTCGAGGCGGGCGCGATTCCGTCGCAGGAGACGGTGCTGAACGCGGTTCGCGTTGGCGAGGGCGATCAAGCGCCGTTCGCGCCGCATCCGATCGAAGAAGCGGTGGCGCGCATCCGTGCCGAGAAGCCGGACGTGGTGTTCGCGCCCCACGTCGAGACCGCCTCGGGCCTTATCCTCCCCGATGCCTACATTCGCGGGCTGGCCGACGCGGTCCACGCGCATGGCGGCCTGCTGGTGCTCGATTGCGTCGCCTCGGGCTGCGTGTGGGTGGATATGGAGCGCAGCGGTGTCGACGTGCTGATTTCCGCGCCGCAGAAAGGCTGGTCCGCCCCGCCGAGCTCAGGGCTCGTGATGATGCGCGAAGCGGCGCTCGAGCGGTGCCGCGCGCGCACGTCGACGAGCTTCGCGCTCGATCTCGACAAGTGGCTGGGCGTCACCCAGGCCTATCTCGCCGGCGGCTTCGCCTACCATGCAACCATGCCCACAGACGCGCTGCGGGTGTTCCGCGACGCACTGCTTGAGACCAAGGCGACCGGCTTCGATGTCCTCGATGCGGCGCAATGGGAGCAGGGCCGCGGCGTGCGCGAGATGCTGGCCGAGCGCGGCGTGCGGTCCGTCGCCGCCGAGGGATTTGGCGCGCCTGGCGTGGTCGTCTCGTACACTGCGGCCCCCGAAATCCAGAGCGGGCGCAAGTTCGCCGAGGCCGGCGTTCAGATAGCCGCCGGGGTTCCGCTGATGGTGGGGGAGGGTCCCGACTTTCGCAGCTTCCGGCTCGGGCTGTTCGGGCTCGACAAGCTCCAGGACGTGGATGCGAGCCTCGCGCGGCTTCGCGAGGTGTTCGATCAGGTGTTCTAGCGACGAGCACGTCGGCACGGAGAATTTTTCGCCGAACATGTCACATTTTTCCGGCCAATTCGTCAGGCTCCCGACGCCATTGACGAAAGGACCCACCAATGACCGGCCGCATCAACCCGTACACCGCCGCACCCGACCTGCTGAAGGCGTGGCTGAGCTTCTCCAATCAGGTCGCCGCGAGCGGCCTCGAGCCGTCGCTGCTCGAACTCGTCAAGGTGCGCGCCTCGCAGATCAACGGCTGCGCCAACTGCCTCAACATGCACACGTTCGAAGCGCGCCAGGCGGGTGAGACCGAGCAACGCCTCGCGCTCCTCGCCGCGTGGCAGGACGCGCCGTGCTACAGCGAACGCGAACGCGCCGCGCTGGCGTGGACCGAGCATATGACGCTCGTCGCCGAGAAGCGTGCCCCGCGCGCCGTTTACGAGGCGCTGGACGCGCAGTTCAGCGCGGAAGAGCAGATGAAGCTGACCTTCGCCATAATCGTCATCAACGGGTGGAACCGCCTCACGGTGGGCTTCGACTTGTTCGCTCCGGAGCTGGGCTGGAAGCAGTGACGGAGAACTCCGCGTCCGCCTCGGCCTTCGATGCGCTGCGGCCGCAGCTCCTGCGGCGCGCCTATCGCATGCTCGGCTCGGTCGCGGATGCGGAGGACATCGTGCAGGAGGCCTGGCTCCGCTGGGCTCGCGCCGAGCGCGGCGCCGTGCGTGTACCCGAGGCGTTCCTCCGCCGGATCGTTACCCGCTTATGCCTCGATCAGCTCAAGTCGGCGCGCGTGCGGCGCGAACAGTACGTCGGACCGTGGCTGCCCGATCCGCTCATCGAGCCGGAAGTCGCGGAAGACGTGACGCTTCCGCTGATGCTGGCTCTTGAGCGACTTTCTCCGCTCGAGCGGGCGGCATTCCTGCTTCACGACGTGTTCGGGGAGAGCTTCGACGAAGTATCCGAACATCTCGGCCGCGAGCCCGCTGCCTGCCGGCAACTCGCCGCGCGGGCGAGGGAGCATGTGCGAGCGGAGAAGCCGCGCTTTCCGCTCGAACCCGCGCGCGGCATCGAGATCGCCGAGGCGTTCCTGGCTGCATCGCGCGGCGGTGAGCTGGCCCGCTTGGGCGCACTGCTGTCGCGCGACGTCAAGTTCTACTCGGACGGCGGCGGGAAGCGACCCGCGGCGAGCCGGGTCATGGTGGGCGCAAGCGAGGTCACCCGCGCGCTTGCCGCGATTGCGCGCCTCACGCGAGGAAGCGCGCCCGACCTGGTGCGCTTCGCCTATATCAATGGCCTACCCGGGTTCGTCACACGGGAGGTGGACGGGATTTTGCAGACCACGGCGCTGCTCGTCGAAGGCGAGCAGATCAAGGCGATTTACGTGATGCGCAATCCAGACAAGCTCGGTCATCTCGAAGAACGGCTCAACTGAACGCGAGCGAGAGTGTGGCGGAGACGGAGGGATTCGAACCCTCGGTACCGGATTTACCAGTACGACGGTTTAGCAAACCGTTGGTTTCAGCCACTCACCCACGTCTCCGGATCGCAGCGGCGAGCGGGCCCTATAGCGGCGGGTCCGGGGGGCGGC